>NZ_JBSIUV010000002.1:0-119838 GCF_053654515.1 Helicobacter sp. T3_23-1059
TAACGCTCAATATGACAAAAACAGATTGCCACGCTATTTTCACTCACTCGCAATGACGATTTTTGGAATCTACCCACCCCCTAACCCCCTCGTGCTAAGGGAGGGGGAAAGAAAAAGTGGCAACTTTACAAGGGAGGTGGTTTTTAATCTCCCAAGTGTCCCGTCATTGTGAGCTGATTTGTCAAATCCAAGTGGCAATCTACAAAACATAAATTGCCAAACAACGCTTTTTGTTGTTTGGTATAGATTGCCACGATTTAGGCTTTGATAAAAAAGCCTAAAATCCAAAAACACTGCTTACAAAAATTTATGCGTTTTTAGCGTGTCTTAGCCCTCTTGTGGCTCATCTGGCAATGGCATTATCTCTTCGCTTGTGCCGATTTGCTCTTTGATTTTGTTGATGATTTCAGTCGCTAGGGCTTTGTTTTCTTTTAGGGCAAGTTTTGCATTTTCCCTGCCTTGCCCTAGTTTTTGGTCTTTGTAGCTTAGCCACGCGCCACTTTTATCGATGATGTCTAGTTTGATTCCATAGTCGATGATTTCGCCCTCTTTGCTTATCCCCTCGCCAAACATAATGTCAAATTCTGCTTCTCTAAAAGGCGGGGCGACTTTGTTTTTTACCACTTTTGCTTTGGCGCGATTGCCGATGTGCTGCTCATTTTGTTTGAGGCTAGCGATTCGCCTTATGTCTATTCTCACACTTGCGTAAAATTTTAGCGCATTCCCGCCCGTAGTCGTTTCTGGGCTACCATAGCCCATAGTGCCGATTTTCATACGAATTTGGTTGATAAAAATTAGCGTGGTATTCATTTTGTGCAAAGCACCTGTAATTTTGCGCAAAGCGTGGCTCATAAGCCTTGCTTGCAACCCCACATGCTGATCGCCCATATCCCCATCAATTTCTGCTTTTGGCGTCAAAGCCGCCACAGAGTCGATGACTACCAAATCCACCGCCCCGCTTCTAGTCAAAGTCTCTAATATTTCTAATGCCTGCTCACCATTATCTGGCTGGGATACGAGTAGATTTTCCGTATCTACGCCAAGTTTTTTTGCATAATACACATCAAGGGCGTGTTCTGCATCGATAAATGCTGCGATTCCGCCATTTTGCTGGCATTGTGCCACGACTTGAAGTGAGAGGGTGGTTTTGCCACTTGATTCTGGTCCATAGATTTCGATGATGCGTCCCTTTGGTATCCCGCCTATGCCTAATGCCATATCAAGCCCTAAAGAGCCTGTGGAAATAGAGTCGATTTTTTCGACTTGCTTATCGCCTAGACGGACAAGCGCGCCTTTGCCAAACTGCTTGTCAATCTGCTTTAATGCTAACTCAATAGCTTTTTGTTTATGCTCATCTTGTTGTGCCATTTTTGTCCTTTGTAGTGAAGTATGTAAGGAAATATTCAAATCGTGCATTATACTTAAAATCTAGCCAAAATTTTTACTAAAATGCAAACCAAAATCCCCCTCCACGCAAAAATACGCAAAATTACCCAAAAATATACAAAATCTAACTCATAGCCACTCTAAAATCTCTTTTTTTACTTCATTTGGTTCTAGGACTTTTTTATGCACGATTTTTTTATCAAATAGCCCTAAGATTTCCTCTCCTATGCTTGCCCCTTTTTGTCGCATTTTTTTTATCGCTTCTAAATCGCTTAAGACTTCGTAATGATTGCCTAAATCCACACTAGATTTTGTGGTTTTAGATTCTATCGCGTGGCACACACTCGGGGCAAATTTACTCCACTGTGCTGTGGAGCAAATGAGGGCATTTGGGTTATTTTCTCTCTTGCATAGCTCTAGATACGCGCCATAGCCTAGTGCGGTATGCGGATCTAAAATATAGTCCTTTTTATATGCCTTATTTATTAGCTCCAAAGTCTCATCATCACTGCCATAATAGCAGTCAAAATGCCCTCTTAATGCTTCTAACTCATCGTTGTTTAATTCATATTTAGAAGTCATCTGCAGGCTTTGCATTAGCTCATTTGTCCGTCTTGCTCCAAATAGCGCAAAAAGCACGCGCTCGACATTTGAGCTATTTAGTATATCCATCGCAGGTGAAATGCTTTTGTGTAAAATCTTGCCTGATATATCATAGATTCCGCTTTTTATAAGCTCGCTTAGGATATTGTTTGGGTTGCTAGCGATGATGATTTTTGCTAATGGCAAGCCCGATAGTTTAGCAAAAAACGCCCCTAGCGCATTGCCAAAATTACCACTTGGGATAATGCTATATATTTGCTCGCCAAAAGTGATTTTGCCCTCTTTAGCTAGGCAAAAATATCCCCAAATATGATAAATGATTTGAAAAGCGATTCTGCCAAAATTTACCGAATTTGCCGCAGATAGCGCGTAGTTTTTGGATTTTAGGGTGGAGAGAAATTCACTATCATTTAGCAGGCTTTTTAGCAGGCTTTGTGCGGTGTCAAAATCCCCATTGATACCTAGCACATTTAGATTTTGCGCGTCTTGGGTTTGCATTTGTAGGGCTTGGACTTGACTAGTGCCACCATTTGGGTATAGGCATACGACTTTGATATGATTTTTGTTTGCAAAGCTATGAAGCGTAGCAGGTCCTGTATCGCCACTTGTAGCGGTCAATATAAGATAATTTGTCGCATTAAAATCTTTGATTTTCTCCCCCTTTGCAAGATCGCTAAATACTACACCAAAAGGAGCTAATGCCATATCTTTAAAAGCCCTTGTAGATCCGTGATAAAGCTCTAAAAAATGCGCGTTGCCAACGCTTGTGATGGGGGCTGGATTTAGCGGATTATCAAAGCTAGAATATGTGCTAAGGGCTTTTTCTAGCGTGGTAGAATCTAGCGTAAAGCCAAATTGGCTAAAAACCTCTTTGCAAAGTGTGGCGTATTTAGAATCGCTAGATTCTACCTTAGAAAAAAGCGCTCTAAAATCCATACTAGGGATTTTGCTTAGACTCCAAAGCCCATTATTTGGCGCGCTTGGGCTAAGAATCGCGCTTGCAAAATCACAGGATTTCGCGCTAGAAAAATCACGCGTGGAAACAAAAGATTGGGTAAAGTTTGGCATTGATGTCCTTTATGTTTTGAAGCATTTGCGTATATATGGCTATTTTAAGGGGAAATCTAGCCGTATTGTATCGCAAAAATGTTGTAAAAAAGTTTATGTTAGTTTTATTAGTATATAGTGCGAAATCTTGCTAAAAATTTGTGCAAAATCTACAATGAAAAAAGGACAAAAATGGATTTTCAATATAAATTAGTAATGTTTGGATTCCCTGCATTGTGCGAGGATATGGAGGAGGTATCACTGCGAATGAAGCAAATACCAATAGAGAGAGCAAAAGCAGAGACGCTAGAGCAATGCTACCTAATCGAGCTAAAAACTGCAAAAAAATCTAAAATCCTCTGCGATGAAAAGGGGTATTTTATCGACATAGATAATAGCGGGCAAAGACAGGCTTAAAGCAAGGCTAGAGGGGGATTTGGCGTATCGTTGATTTTGTAATGGCTAAGATTTTGCCTTTTTTCATATTGTTTGTAGCGTTGAAATAATCTTTGACTCTTGCTTTGACTTTTTCTTTGCTTCTTGCTTTGATTCTTGCGCATTGTTGGCAAGCTCTTTTGCCTCGCGCATAATATCAATGACACTAATCCTGCTTTGGCTTTGGAGCTCCTCTTTTTGCGCATTTTCTAGTCTGGCTTCATCGCGAAATGTCGCACGCACCAAGTCCATTCCCGCGTAAAATTCTTTCATCAGCACCACACAGACATAATGCCCAAAATCCGTGCATTGCAATATCTTCTCCCCCGCGCTATTTGTCGCATTTGTTATCGCCCCGCTTAGGCGCAAGCCCGCTATCTCTAATGCCAAATCCCACTCCAAATTACACTGCATATTTGCGTTAAACTCCGCTATATTGAGCCTGCCTTCAAACAGCTCACACAAAAACACATAGCGCAAAATATCGCGCCTGCTAAATTCTGCGTTTGCCATATTTGCATTGCGCTTGTGCGCGATAGCCGAGCAGTAGTCTTTGAGGTTAAATGTATTGATATACAGTTTGCCATTGATAAAGCTAAACGCCCCACTACCCGCGCCCAAATATTGATGATTGGAGCTTACATATTCATCGCTAAGATTGCTTTGTGGGGTGTCGTCATTGATTTTTGCATTAGGATTTATTTTGCCAAACCCCCACGCATTGTTGCGCTTCCACCCGCTAAATTCCGCGCAAATGAGCTCATAAAATTCGCGTTCATTGTCGCTTAGAGCTACGCCTAGCGCGGATTGGATTTTGGAGCGCGTGAGTGCGGAGCGCATAAGCGGGTAAGTGGTGATTTGCTCTGCGCCTAGCGATTTAGCGATAGCTAAATCACGCAAAAGTTGCTCTTTTGTTTGGTTTGGGAAGTTAAAAATTAAATCAATGCTTAAAGTTGGCAAGATTCCTTGCGCTTTTGCGAGTTTTTCTTGCAACTGCGCACTTGAGCCAAATTTCTCATATCGCCCAATTTTGCGTAAAATCTCATCATCAAAGCTCTGCACCCCACAGCTTAGACGCGTGATAAGCCCCTTAAATCGCTCTAATTGCGCAGGTGCGATATGTGTCGGGTCGCTCTCACACGAAATCTCTTGTATGCCAAAGAGATTTTTACACAGCTCCAAAGTCTTTAATAGCTCGTCCTCATTGATAAGCGTAGTCCCGCCACCCACCACAAGCGTGTGGAAATCAAAGCCCTTTGCCTTAATGAGTTTTAGCTCTTCTCTCAATGCCTCAAAATACGCCCGCGCTAAGTTCTCATCATAAATGTATTTGTGGAAACTACAATAGGGGCAAAGCGTGTGGCAAAAGGGAATGTGGATATAAAGCATTGTGGGCTTGCCATTTGGGAGAATCTCGCTCGCGTGCAAGCGCACTTTAAAACTACGCTTTAGCACTCTTTGCATAGAGTGGCTCGCATAGCGCGTAGCAAGGGATTGTATAGGATTTTTATCCAAAAATCCTATACAAGATTTTATTGTGCGAAATGGCATTGCAACTCCTTGTATTGCTTAGCATTGTGTAGCGATAAATAAAGGCAGAATTTATAAGTAGAAGTTATGTTTTAAGATTTTAGTAGTTAGCAAATAAACTTCGCATTATACGCTAATAATGACAAAATGCGATGAAATATTTGATTTATGTGAGATAAGCATTGTTGCGATTTTATAAAAAACCACAACAATGTAGAATCTAATGCTTGTTAGCATTTGTGGGCGTTGTTTTGTGGGCTGTTTTTGTGGGTGTTGGTAGATTTTCACTAAATTTTGCTTTGATGATTTCGCCAAGCTGGGCGATGAAGCTCCAAAATAGCGGGATAAAAAAGATAGCGATAAATGTCGCAGCGAGCATTCCGCCGATGATACCCGTGCCGATAGCGTGGCGTGCTGCCGCCCCTGCCCCGCTTGATAGCGCAAGGGGAAGCACGCCTATACTAAAGGCAAGCGAAGTCATCACAATGGGGCGAAATCGTAGTTTGGCGGCTTGTATGGCGGCTTGCAGTATGCTAAGCCCGCCCTCTTCGCGCAAATGCTGGGCAAACTCCACAATCAAAATGGCATTTTTCGCACTAAGCGCGATAAGTGTAACTAAGCCCACTTGGAAATAAATGTCGTTTTCTAGCCCCCGCACAAACACCGCCGCACTCGCACCAAACACCGCAAAAGGCACAGCAGTAAGCACGGCTAATGGCATAAGCCACCGCTCATATTGCGCACATAAAATCAAAAACACAAACACGAGCCCTAGCCCAAATGCCACAAACGCACTCCCGCTACTTGCCTTTTCTTGGTAGCTCATTCCAGAATGTGCAATGGTATATTCGCTTGGCAGGATTTCGCGGGCGACTTCCTCGATTGCCCTTAGCGCGTCTCCGCTAGAGTAGCCCTCATTTGGGCTTCCTGTGAGTTTGGCTGCGGGGAAAAGGTTAAACCGCTCGATAATATCTGTATTTACGATTCGCTCAAAATCCACAAGCGCGCTTATGGGGATAAGGTTGCCATCGTTTGATTTGACAAAGACGCGGTTAAAATCCTCTGGGCTTTCGCGAAATTCGCTTTGGGCTTGGAGTTTGACTTGATAAGTGCGCCCATAGAGGTTAAAATCATTGACATAATAGCTCCCAAAAGTGCTTTGCAAAGTGGTAAAAACATCGTTGATATTGACATTAAACGCTTTTGCTTTCTCTCTATCTAGCGTGATAAAGTATTGGGGAATCGTAGCGTCCAAATAGCTTCTTACCGTCATTGGATTTAGCTCTGGGCGTTTGCGTGCTTCAGCGACAAGCATATCCGCATTTTTTTGGAGCTCTTTTATATCGCCGTTTCCACGATTTTGCAGATAGACTTCAAAGCCCCCTGCTAGCCCCATACCCATTATCGCAGGGGGATTTAGCACAAAGCCACTTGCTTCTAGCTTGGCGTTAAACTCCCCTGTAAGCATTCCAGCCACACTAAAAGAATCCTGCCCCGCACCTTTGCGCTCACTCCAAGGCTTTAGCTGTATAAACGAAGTAATCACATTGCTACGCACTGATGAAGAGAGCATATCATAGCCGATAATCATCATCACAGAATTGACATTTGGGTTGTTTTGTAAAATCTCTAGCTCTTTGTCTGCTACGATATTTGTCCGCCATAGCGCGCTCGCAGGAGGCAAGCGCACAGAGGCTATCACATCGCCTTTGTCCTCATTTGGCACAAGTCCTGTGGATAGAGACTGAAATAGCCCAAAAGTCGCCACCAAAATCGCCACAAAGATAGCTATCATCATAACCGCCCTGCGCATCGTAAAAGCAATCGTTTCCCCAAATCTATGCGTTAGTCTATCAAAGACTTCGTTAAATTTGCGCACGGCTAGAAATGGCGTTGGCTCTTTTTTCTTTAGAATCGACACGCAAAGCGCGGGCGTGAGTGTGAGCGCGACAAAGCCAGAAATCACCACTGAAACGGCAATGGTAATGGCAAATTGTTTGTAGATTTCGCCACTAAAGCCCCCGATAAACGCCACAGGGATAAACACCGCGCACAGCACTAGCACGATAGCAATCACAGGGCTTTGCATTTCGCCCATCGCTTTAATGGTGGCTTCTTTTACGGTTAGATTTTCAGCTTTATCGTGCAAGATTCTCTCCACATTTTCTATCACGATGATGGCGTCATCTACCACGATTCCGATGGCTAAGATAAGCCCAAACAAAGTTAGCAAGTTGATTGAAAATCCTAGCGCGTATAGCCCGCCAAATGCCCCGATAATCGACACAGGGATAGCAATCACAGGGATAATCGTAGCGCGGAAATTTTGCAAGAAAAAATACATTATCACCACGACTAAGATTATCGCTTCGATGAAAGTTTTTGCCACTTCTTTAATCGAAATTGAGACAAACTTAGTCGTATCATAGCTTGTGGTGTAGTGCAAGCCATCAGGGAAATTTTTAGATAACTCTTGGAGCTTTTCCTCTACGGCTTTTGCGGTGGCAAGCGCGTTTGCCCCGGGCTGTAAAAAGACGCCAAAAGATTCCCCTGCTTTGCCATTGATTTTAGCATCGACATCATAATACTTCGCTCCTAGCTCGATAGTGGCGACATCTCGCACGCGCAACGCGCTCCCATCAGAATTTGAGCGGATAATGATATTGCCAAATTCATTTGGATTTAGAAATCGCCCCTGCGTGCTTATGGAGTAAGTGAAAGCGACTTTGTTTTTCATAGGCTCTTGCCCAAACTGCCCTACGGCAAATTGCGCGTTTTGCTCTTTGATGACTTGGGCGACTTCGGCGGGAGTGAGGTTGTTTTGGGAGAGCTTGTCTAAATCTAGCCAAATCCGCATCGAATACGCTGACTCCCCAAAGGTGCTCGCATCGCCCACGCCCTGCACGCGCTTAATCTCATCGACAATGTTTATCGCGGAGTAATTATAAATAAAAAGTTGGTCGTGCGCGGGATTATCCGAATACATCGTATAAACTGCGAGTATGGTAGAGCTTCGCTTGCGGACATTTACGCCTAGTCGCTGGACTTCTTCTGGGAGCTGGCTAAGGACGGCTTGGACGCGGTTATTGACATTGATAGTCGCCATATCGGGGTCAGTGTCGTTAGAAAAAGACACATTGATAGAAAAACTCCCGCTAGAAGTCGAGGTGGAGCGCATATAGAGCATTCCCTCCACACCGTTAATGGAATTTTCTAGCACGCTGGCCACTGTGTTTGCGATTACCTCCGCACTCGCCCCGCTATAAGTGGCAGAGACTACGACTTCTACGGGCGTGATTTGGGGATACTCCTCCACACCTAGCTTAAAAATGCTAATAAGCCCTGTAAGCGTGATAATGATAGAAATCACCATAGCAAGCACAGGGCGATTGATGAAAAATTTGGAGAACATTTGAAATCCTTAGAATCTCTTTTTAGGAATGCCTTGTTTTTAATTGTTGCTTTACAACTTTTGGTAAATAGCGTTTATTTTTGCTCTTTTGGTGGATTTTGCGTATTTTGCGCAGTATTTTGCTGTGGATTTTGTGTTTGATTTTGTGGCATAGCTTGCGTGGTGCTAGCTTTTGAGGTGAGGGGCAAGCCTTGAGAGATTTTGGTTAAATCACTCGTTACAAGTATGTCTTTTTGCTTTAGTCCGCTTATGACAAGCACCAAGCCATTTTTTAGCATTTTGCCAAGCGTTATGCGCGCGATATGTGCTTTGCCATCTTTTACTACATACACATAGCTACCTTGAGAATCCTGCAAAAGCGCATTTTGTGGAATCGCTATGGCATTTTTTGCCTCAAACCCCTCTAATTTCACGCGCACAAATTCATTTGGCACAAGTGTATATTTTTCATTATCAAAAATCGCGCGGGCTTTGACTGAAGAGGTATTTTGATCAATGACAGAATCTACGAAATTTAGCACTCCTAGCGTATCATAGACTTTGTCGTTTCCTAAAATCACTTGAGCTATGACATTTGTTTTTTCTAAATCCCTTATGTAGTAAAAATCATTGCTAGGGATTGCAAATTCTGCATAAATGGGCGTTAATTGCGTAAGAGTGGATAGCACATTGCTCCCTTGCGCTCCCACAAGCGCGCCTATGTCATATCTCCGCATACCGATTCTACCCGTAAAGCTAGCCACGACTTTTGTATAGCCCAAATCAATAAGCGCGTCATCTAGGCTTGCTTTTGTGTTATCGACATTTGCTTTTGCGGATTGGTAGTTATATAGCGCGTTATCATAAGTATCAACGGTAAGCGCACCTTGCTTATATAGGGCTTCTGTGCGCTCCCAATCGCGCTTTGCTTTATCCAAATTTGCTTTAGCAGAATCATACTGCGCTCTAGCCATAGTTACGCGAGCTTGATAGCGTTTAGAGTCGATTTGAAAAAGTGGCTGTCCCTCTAGGACAATATCGCCTTCTTTAAAATTTTGACTAAGCAAAATCCCCTCTACTCGCGCATACACATCGGCACTTTGCACGCTTTTTAGCCTTGCGGCGTATTCAAATTCTAGGGGGATATTGCTTTGTGTGATTTCTATGGTATTGACAGGCAATGCGCCTTTTTGCCCGCTTTTATCATCTCCTCCACAAGCTATTAAAAATACCGCTACTAGCGATAAATACGACATAAAAACAACATTTCTAAATTTAAACATACATTCTCCTTTTATTATTTTTTAAAAAAGACAATTCTTAACAATTTTGCAAAATCTTTGCAAAATCTAGCGCGAATATTAACGCGCATTTGTGAAGTAAAAATGTGGGATTATAGCAAAAATATATAAATTAGATTCTAAATAGTTGCATATACAACTATTTTTATTTGATTGTTATGGCGGGCTTTTTTTGTGTGATTTTAGCTATGTGTATGATTTGTGTGGATTGTTTATGTGCTTTAGATTTTGATTGTGTATAATTATGCGTTTTTGCAATATCAAATTTTAGTGTTTTTACGCAAAATTTAAGGGGCTTAACAATGAAACAAATACTACAACAAATGGTTATTAAAATCTTGGCAGTATGCTTAGCTTTTTCTCTAGCAAAAGCAGATATAAACGCGAAAACAAATCCACAAGCACCCACAAAATCAGCTCCAAACATAGATACACAACTAAGTCCATATCACACCACAAACGCCACACTACACCAAACAACACCACAAGCAGGGCACGACACACAAGAATCTAAACCTAGCACTACAAAAAAAGACAAAGACACGCATTTTTTTGGCTATATTTCTCCCTCATATATGAAGTTTTTTTCAAATTCTATGCAATTTCTTCCAGCAGCAGGTTTAAGCTACGCACTTATCATCAAGGATTTTTTGGGCTTTAGACAGCAAGCTATCGGCTGGGTAGCGGTGGTGGGGGCTACTTATGCGGTGAAATATTTGATATATTTTGCTGCTCCTTATGCTCCAAATGCCCTAAGTTTTGCCAAACGCCCTAGATGGCAATCTTATGAGGCATTTCCAAGCGGGCATACTTCTAGCGCGTTTGCAGCGGTAGGGTTTTTGCAAAAGCGATATGGTAGCAGGCTTGGGATTCCTGCGTTTATCGTGGCTCTAGCAGTGGGAGAGTCGCGACTCCTGCTAGAAAAACACACGCTTTTGCAAGTGGTATGCGGGGGGATTTTAGGATTTTTGCTTAGCTTTTTTTGTGCTTCGCCATTTGTGAAAATCCACACTTCAAGCATATTGCCAAACTTGCCAAATAAGCACAACAAGCACGCACCACAAAACCATTTGCCACAAAATCAGCAAAACAATCAAACGCTTTATAGTGCTTTTTTGCTAGCGTTGTTTTTTGTGTAGATTTTGTTTTTAAAAACCAAATCATAAAATCTAAGAATCCAAAATGCAAGCCCAAAATGCAAAAACTAAATGCTCCCACTGCCAACTAGAATACGACAAAAAAGCCCTAAAAAAAGTCATACTAAATGACATAGATAACAACCATAAAGAGTTATATTTTTGTTGCAATGGTTGCGAGGGTGTGTATATGCTTTTGGCACAAAATGGGCTTAGCGGGTTTTATGATAGACTAGGGGATAATACGCTAAATCCTGTGGATTTGACAAAATCTAATATCACAAAATCTACCCCCATAAAATCTACAAAATCCCAACTCACAAAGCAAGGCACAAAATCCGCAGAATCTACAAAATCAAAACGCATAAAATCTAGCCTAGACTCTAGTCCAAAAGCTAAAAATCAACGATTTAGCTACCTTGATGAAGCCCATTTCTTAGACAAACACACAAGCAAAAAATCCCATAATCTTTTAGAGGTAAATCTAATCATTGATGGCATTCATTGCGCTGCGTGCGTGTGGCTAAATGAGGCGATGCTATCCAAACAAATAGGCATAGAAAAAATCAGCATAAACTACACAAACAACAAAGCAAAAATCCTTTTTAATCCAAGTGTGATAAAGCTATCCTCCATATTTGCCATCATCGCTTCTATGGGCTATGAAGCGCATATCTATGACCCAAGCGCGCAAGAAAATCTGCTTTTAGCCCAAAATAAAACATATTTCACTAGCTTTGTGGTGGGCGTTTTTTGCACGATGAGTATTATGATGGTGGCGATAGCCCAATACACAGGGTATTTTAAAGGAATGAGCGCGGATATGAAATCCATTCTAAATCTAATATCCTGCCTGCTTGCTACGCCTGTGCTTTTTTATACGGGCAGGGTGTTTTTCACAGGGGCGTATTATGGACTAAAACAGGGCTTTATAGGAATGGATTTTTTGGTAGCATTTGGGGCTAGCCTTACTTTTGCATACTCTGTGTATGCGAGCTTTGTAGGGATTGGCGAGCCGTATTTTGAAAGCGTGGCGATGATTGTGCTTTTTGTCTTTAGTGGTAAATTTTTAGAAATGCGGGCAAAAGCACTAGCAGGCGATAGCCTAGACAAACTCCAACACATACTCCCAAACGCCGTCTTAGTAGAATCTAAAGATTCTGCAAACTTGCTAGATTCTGCAAAAACCATATTAAAAGATAGCAAAGAGCTAGCAAAGGGCGATATTATCCATATACGAGAGGGGGAGATGCTCCCTTGTGATGGGATAATGCTAATGCAGGGCAATATCGATACGCGCTCTTTAAGCGGGGAGAGTGAGCCTGTGGCAAAAAATATCGGCGATGAGGTGCTATCTGGCTCTATCGCGCTAGATAGTTTCCGCTATGAAGTGGCAAAGACTTATGCGGATTCTACGATGAGCAATATCATAAAACTCTTAGAAGAAAGCCTAGAGTCAAAGCCACAAATACAAAATCTAGCAAACACGCTATCAAAGCATTTTTCTCGCGTGGTGCTTTTTATCGCGCTATGTGGATTTTTGTTTTGGTGGCATTATGCAGGGGCGCAAGAGGCGTTGATTATCGCTATTTCTGTGGTAGTGATTTCTTGCCCTTGTGCGTTAGCATTAGCCACGCCTATTGCTAGTGTGGTGGGGATTTCGCGGGGGTTTAGGCAGGGCGTGCTATTTAAAAAGGCAAAATTTTTAGAAACGCTTGCAAGGTGTGAAGTGGTGCTATTTGACAAAACAGGCACGCTAACAAAGGGCAAACTAGAAGTGAAAAAAGAGTTGGCGTTAGATTTTTTCAGGCTTTTTGATAAACATCGTAAAAAAGATTTTAGCGGGCTAGAAAAAAGCGATTTTGCCAAAATCTTATTAGCAGATTTTCTAAGCCATTTTACGCATCCTATTTCCGTAGCGATAAAAGATTTTATCAAAAAAAGCCCCGCAATAAACAAGCATATTTTGCCACAAAATCTAACCCTAAAAGAAGCCAAACAAACCAAAGAGCGCGGAATCTATGGAATCTATGAATGCGCAAATGGCGAGATTTTAACCATACTAGGAGGTAGCCTAGAATACTTGCAACAACAAGGCATAAACACTGATGAAGCACAAAAAATCGCGCTAGATTTTCCACAAATGAGCGTATTTGCCTGCGCGATAAAATCCACCACGCAAAAAACGCCAAACACACCAACAAACGCCACGCAAAAAATCACTCTAGATTCTCCAAAAGTCCATCTGCTATTTTTCCTCCAAGATAGCCTAAAACCTAGCGCAAAAGAGCTAATCACAAGCCTAAAACAAGCAGGCAAAAAAATCCTCCTTATAAGCGGCGATAGGCAATGCGTGGTAAAATCTATCGCCACCACACTAGGCATAAAAGACTATCATAGCGAGCTACTCCCAAATGACAAACTAGAGATAATCCGCGCTAAGAAAAATGCCGTGATGATAGGCGATGGGCTAAATGACATTTTAGCATTGCAAAGTGCGGAGGTTGGCATCGCTATGGGAGGGGGCTACTGCGTAGCTATCGCCCAAAGCGATGTAGTGGTGCTAGATAGTAGTTTGGAGGGGGTAGGCAGGGCGTTTGAAATCGCTAAAAGCACCTACTCACGCATAAAGCAAAATCTAATCATAAGCCTTGTGTATAACGCGCTTTTGATTCCGCTAGCACTTTGTGGATTTATTATCCCCCTTATCGCAGCACTAAGTATGAGCCTATCCTCCCTCATAGTAGTCGCAAACTCGATGAGAAAGTAAGCAGGTTATAAAAAGTTGTAATTTATTTTTCCCCCAAAATCGCGCTGATTTTTTCTACAAACACACTATACACATCAAACAAAATATCCTCATATTCATTGTCAAATTCTTGGACTATCCACTCCATTTTTTCCTTGTAGGCAGATTTTTGATTGGAATGATTTTGGGTTTTTGCTAGAGAATCTAGCCGTTTTTTATACTCATTCATTTGCGCTACAAACGAGCTAGAATCCTTAGCTAGAGATTTTTCCATCTCGCCAAACTCCCTCTCAAGCCCCCATTGCCCCGCCTTATCTTTTGCCTTTTTTGCGTTGTCTTGTGTGTTTTTGGTGTGGTATGCGCCCATTTCTTTGATATGCTCTTTTTTATCCTCAAACCGCCGATACAAAATCTCATAGTCTGTCCCGCTTAGATTTTTGGTTTTGTCTTTGTTTCTGCGTTCGGCTTCTATGGTGATATTTAGCCTAGATTCTAGGTTGTTGATTTTGGTTTTGAAGTTGTTTTGGATTTCTTGTATTTGGGTGTTGATTTTGCTAGATTGTTCTTTGGTTATGGGTTTGGCTAGCGATAGATTTGCCACAGAGGCGATACACAGGGCAAAAAGCGCGAAAATCTTGTAAGATTTTGCGATGATTTGGTATGTGGATTTTGCTTTTATCTTTGCGTTTATGTTTGCCACTGCATTTAAAAATAGGGCTTTTTTTGCAAAGCTACTTTTTGCTAATGTGTTTTGTGATGACTTTTTCATTGTTACTCCTTTTTGCGTTATGTTTGCGCTATTTTTGTATGTTTTAGTCGCAGACTTTTTACGCATTTTGCGCTAGATTCGCGTTTGTGAGACTTTTTAGCTATGTTTTGCATTAACCAAAATCAGCCAAAATCTACTAAGCCACAATAATACAAAAAAAAAAAAAACGGCTTGTCAAGAGGTAAGCAAAAAAAACACAAAAATAATGTTGAGTTATTTTGGTTTGTGCTAAGTCTTGCATATCACAATTCACGCCGTCATTGCGAGCAAGTCGCAAGACTTGCGTGGCAATCTATGTTGTTTATTTTATATTGTAGATTGCCACGCGGATTTTTCAAATCCGCTCGCAATGACGAGTATCCCCCCTCCCTTTGCGGAGGGGGTTAGGGGGTGGGTAAATCCCAAAAAATCGTCATTGCTAGATTTTGGGCTAGCAAAATCGTGGAAATCTATAAAAACAAAAAAACATTGTCATACTGAAGTAGTGCGTAGAAAGCGAAGTATCTAAACAAAAAACAGAGATATTTCGCTATCGCTCACTATGACAATAAGTAAGAGAGATATTTCGGCTTTTTCAAAGCCTCAATATGACAACTTACTTTGTCATTGCGAGCGAGCGCGTAAGCGCAAGCGTGGCAATCCATAACCAAAAATTACAAAAAAGCGTTATTTGGCAATTTTCATTGTAGATTGCCACGCGGATTTTGTCAAAATCCGCTCGCAATGACAAAAATCCTTGTTTGACTAAAGATTGCACAAATTCTCACAATGACAAACCCACCCCCTAACCCCCTCGTGCTAAGGGAGGGGGACAAGAGAATCAAAACTCCGCAAATGAGGGGGGACAAGAGAGCCACGACTCCGCAAGGGAATGAGAAAATGCAAAATCCGCATTTGCAATAAAAGCGCAATAAAAACACAGGCAACGCAATAAAACACAATGAAAAAAAGAATCCATACATTGCTAGATTTTGACAAGTCAAAATCTAGCAATGACAACACTACTTGTCATATTTTTGTGTTTTTGGTTCGCGTTTTTTTTTTTTTTTGGTAAAATTCAACATTTTTAGCGAAATTTATAGATTTGGCATATTTTTTGCGAGTCAAATCAATCAAATTTATTGCAAACCAAAATCTTTTATCATTAAAAGCGCAAAATCTAATCAAAAACCAAACAAAGCTAAAAAACCCAAAATCTAAACCAACAAAACCTAAACCAAAAGGATTGACATTGAAATCTACATTAAACTATACAAAATCCACATTAGCATTCGCATTTTTTTGCCTACTAAGCGGGCTAGGTTTTGCTAGTGAGTATAAATTTATCGGTGGCGTGGGCGTAGCAGGCGGAGGCAAGCTAGTGGCAAATGGCGTAGATATAGGCTGGCTAAATTTCACAAATGGTGTGCCGCTCGCCGCTTCTTTTGGCGGGAAAAGTCGCATACGATATATCAGCGTAGATACTAACAACACCATAGACATTATGCTAGTAGGGCTAAATGGCAATGAACTTATCATAGATGATTTTGATGAAAATAGCAAAGGCAGGGTAAATATCATCACTACAATGCCTGATAAAATATTGATAGCGGGAAATATTCATAACAAAATCACTATCAATGGGCAACCTTCTAGCAATATCACATCTAGTATCAGAGCCCAAGACCAAGATATTATCTCAAAAGCGTATGCAGGGGCGGGCAAATTTCCTATGAAAGTTGAGAACCTAACAATCAGAGAAGTGATAGGCGAGTTACCCAACCAAAATCAAGAAAAAACATTTTTTGATATAAACATAGACAGCACAACAAATCCTAACATTCAAATTGAAAAAGGTGCGGAATTTGTCCGCGTATGCACGGGAAACACCTGCACACCTTATACACAATGGCTAGCACAAAAGCAAACTTCAAACAAAAGCAACTCCCCCACAAATAGCACAAACTCCACAAATCCAAGTAATGCAAACGCGCTAAACTCCCAAACCATAACCCTAAATAGCTTACTTGCACAGAGAAAATCCTATACCAATCTAGCCAGAATCGCTGATACCAACACGATGCTAATCTATAATATGCTACATAATTACGAGGGGACATATTTAGCCTATGATTATGGACTAGCAAATACCATTAGCGTAGGGGCGTTTCAAAACGGATTTTTTGCGAGATACTACACCAAAGCAAAGCTAAATGAATCTGGGCAGGAATACGGCTATGACATAGGGCTAAAGTTTCGTAGCAAATGGACAAAAGCAAATCTATATTACAGCGATTATTTTCAACGCTCCGTTGTGGCATCATTTGGGCTAAAAAAAGATTTTAGCTTTGGGCTAGGAGATAATTTTGCCCTGCTACTTACCCCCTCCATAGAGGCAAACTACGCTTATACTTTCCAAAAAGATTATATCCCGCAAAATCATCTAGGATTTTTCAACGCTTCGCTAGAAACAGGAGTGCGACTATGGCGCACCACTTTGCTAGCAAAAGCAAGTGCTGGCATAGCCAAAAACTCGCTAAAAAGCATTTCGCTTGATGAAGGTGCGTTTATCTATGAGCCAAGTTTTATCAAAAATGTATATTCACTAGGCGTGGGAGTATCCCAAAGACTTTTTGGCGGGCTAGAAATCGCAGCAGAGGCTGGCTATGTGTATTTAGATAAGCAGTTTTGGGAAAAAGGACAGCTAAAATCGGGGGTATTTCGCGCAAATGCGATGCTAATCTATCGCTTTAGAAGCAATAGGTTTGATAATATAATGGGCTATTATGATGATGAGGGGCGGTATGTAAAATCTAGCAAAAAGGACAAATACGGAAGAAAAATTAGAAAATCAAAAGTAAGCAGTAGGGGATAAGATGGGCTTTGTGAGCGGATTTTGTCAAAAATCGCTCGCAATGACAAAAATCCTTGTTTGACTAAAGATTGCACAAATTCTCACAATGACAAACCCACCCCCTAACCCCCTCCGCAAAGGGAGGGGGAACAAGAGAGTCGCGACTCCGCAAAGAATGGGGAATCTTTGCCGTCATTGTGTAGCAATCTATAAAAACAAAAAAAACATTGTCATACTGAATGAGTGCGTAGAAAGCGAAGTATCTAAACAAAAAAATAGAGATATTTCGCTTTCTTGCGAAAGCTTAGTATGACAACTTACTTTGTCATTGCGAGTGAGCGCGTAAGCGCAAGCGTGGCAATCCATAACCAAAAATTACAAAAAGCGTTATTTTGCAATTTTAATTGTGGATTGCCACGCGTGGCATAAGCCACGCTCGCAATGACAAACCCACCCCCCTAACCCCCTCCGCAAAGGGAGGGGGGACAAGAGAGTCGCGACTCCGCAAAGAATGGGGAATCTTTGCCGTCATTGCGAGCAGTTTTTGTCAAAATCCGCTCGCAATGACATCCACGCCAAAGCCCCTCCGCAAAATGAGGAGGAGGGGAATCCATAGATTGCCACGATTTTGCAACTTTTAACAAAGTCGCAAAATCTCGCAATGACAAACCAACATTGTCATATTTAGGTTTCGCAAGAAACCGAAATATGTCTAAAATCCAATAAACTAAGGTAGTGGAGAATCTAGTTTATCATTTGAAATATCAAATGCAATCTATGCAAAAAGCATAGTAAATCAAAAATAATTTAGAGGATAATTTACTGATATGTATTTGTATTGGATTGTTGCTTTTTTTGTTGTGTTTGTGGCAAATCTAAGCGTCGCTATGACTACCACAGACAATCTCCAAATCGGTGGAAATGGTTGTAATACAAGTGGTAGCTCTTATACGGGGACTTGCACCATAACAGGCTCTGGCATAGGTTACTTAGATAAACCTTTGAATGTAGATACTTTGATTCTTAGCGCAAATGGCGCGTTACCACAAAAAGTAGTTGTCCTAATGCTCCCTGAAAGAGGTAGCAATTCTATAAAACATCTTATCATTCAAAGACAAAATGACATAAAAGATTTTTACGGGAGTGAAGTGCCTTTTCGACTAGATTTTGATCGTACAGGGACTTCTAGCACTACATTAGTCATCGATAATATAACAGGCAGTGGCAATAATCCTATGAAAGTCGTATTTGGTGCTAACGGAATGACACTTACCTATCCAGCCACAGGTGGCGTCAAAGTAACTCAGCCTAATGGAACAACAATCTCCCCTACAAACCCATCTGGTGGCTCAAATAATGGCAACACAGGAGGCAATCTAAATATCCGTCCAGAAGCTACGCAAGAGCAAATCCAAAAAGCCGCGCCACAATCCCCACTAGCTCAAAAAGAACAAATCGTTAGAGAATCCACAAACACAATGATTCTTTACAACATACTAAATAATTATGATGGGACATATATGAACTATGATTATGGTTTATCTCATCAGTTTTCAATGGGTGCGTTTAACAACGGAGGATTTTTCCGCTACTATAATCAAAACTCAAATAATGGCTTTGATATAGGAGCAAAATCTAAACTAAGAGTTGCAAATAGATTTTATATGCGAAGTGCGCTTTATTATAGTTATGTTGATTTTGGCAAGGCATTAGATACAAAGTTTGCTACACATTCTATCATCGCAGGTATAGGATTATTAAAAGAGTTTGACTTTGCGCTAGGTGGTAGTGGCAATGTATTTTTTGTGCTAAATCCTAGTGTAAATGCCTACTATGCAGCTACACTAAAAGGAAAGTATATCCCTACAAATCATCTAGTATTTGGCAATATCGCCCTAGATACAGGACTAAAAATCAAAAAAACAAGCCTTTTGCTTCGAGGAAGTGCAGGAGGTGCATTTAACTCCCTAACATCTATCAATGTCAATCTAGGCGATAATGTAAGCTGGACAAATAAGACATTTTTTAATAATCAAATGTATTCTGCTAGCTTTGTGTTTAAGCAGGGCATAGGAAGTAGATTTTACATAAATGCTGATATAGGAGCGGTATTTGTCGATAAAACCTTGCTAGATAAATCCTACCTCATAAAAGCAGGAGTGTTACTAGGCTATGAGCTTGGAAAAGGATTTGACAATCAAAACATTGCAACTTCTACAAGACAATCTAGTAGGTATCAAAAGCTAAAGGGTAAAAATGAGAGGAAAACGCTACAATCTAACACTGCTTCTGCTAACACCACTGCTAGCAGAGCAAGAAATGCAAATATAACTCCTGCAAACTCTACCAATAACGCAACTAAAACAAAATCTAGCCCAACCATAAAAACAGATGCTAAAGCTAAGGGTGCGGACAAAGCTAGCAAGACACCAAAAGATACAAAATCTAAAGAGCCTCCCAAACCTGCTAAAATAAACGCCAAATCCCCAAAAGTAAATCTCCCAAAAGTCAAACAAACGAACCCAAAATCTAGCTCACAATCAAAATCTATCAAAAAACCCGCCACAAAACCTGCGACAAAATCCAATGCAAAACCTACCCCCAAAAGCACAAAAAAATAGCAAAATGAGTCTAAATATATCGTCTCCTGCGATAAGATAGCACAACAAACGCTAGCAAAAAGCAAAATCCACCGATAGCAAAAAACGCATACAAATGCCACATAACACTAGCAAACTCTGCGCCCATCTGATTTAGACTCATAAGCCCACGAATACCGTGAAAAGCGGGAATCAAATATGACAATTCACGCAAAAAAGAAGGTAAAAGCTCGCTAGGCCAAATAAACCCCATAATAAACACTAGAGGCATTGAAGAAACAAAAATCACTTGTGTAGGGATACTCTCATCGCTAAAAAAGCTCCCCAAAGCCACACCACACGCTACACAACACGCCATAAAAGGCAGAGAAAAGCACCAAAAATCACTAGGGCTTGAATGAATATTGATACCAAGTGTGGGAAAAAGCACGCCAAAATATATCAAAAACAACACACTATAAATCCCCATAAATGCTAAAATCCGCCCCAAAAGTAGCTTCCAAATAGGTGCTATTTCAAAATATTCTTTGAACTCTAGGCTAGGATTTATGCTAGATTTTTCATAAAAATCAATCGTAAAATCTGTATTTGATTTTGCGCTAGAGTCTTTAGAATCTTTAGAATTGTGGCTTTTTTGCCATTTTTCTTTTCTTATGCGATTTTGATACGCGCTCAAAATCCCACTCCCTGCGATAGAGGTTTGATGCAGGACAAAAACAAGCACCGCTGCAAGCGCGTAGTTTGCATAGCCAAGATTGACATTATATAGCGGGATAGATTCTAGCTTTATGATTTCGCTAGAGCGCAAAGTTGGCTCTCTTTTTTTTCGCAATTCCTCGCTTAAAGCATTTATGGCATTATGCACGCCCTCCACTATCGCTCCATAGATTAAGAAATACGAGGCATTGCCCATATATGATACTACGCTACCTACACCTTTTTTGGCATTTGATTCAAAGCCTTTTGGGATAAGTAGCACGCCATCAGCTTCAAATCGCTCGATTAGATTTTGTGCTGTTTGCAGGGAATCCACCTCGTCTAAGAGCGAGATTTGTGGCGTGACAGAAGTGAGAAAAATAAGCCTTTTGCTTAACTCGCTTTTATCCTCATCAATCACTACTAACCTCTGCTTAGTAACAA
Source organism: Helicobacter sp. T3_23-1059 (assembly GCF_053654515.1). Lineage (NCBI taxonomy): Bacteria > Pseudomonadati > Campylobacterota > Epsilonproteobacteria > Campylobacterales > Helicobacteraceae > Helicobacter > Helicobacter sp. T3_23-1059. The sequence continues at coordinate 20,921 of NZ_JBSIUV010000002.1, forward strand.
TGTCGTTTAAATATGGCATAGGGTAAAGCAAACCATACACAAGAGAGCCTATGATGACAACCATTATGACAAGTTTGTTGCTAAAAATCGCTTTATACTCGCTAATGATGATTTGCAAAAATGATAGATTTTGTTTCATTGTGCGTTCTTTTTGGCAAACTTTTTTGCAAGAGTTGGGATTTTAGGAAAAATATCCCAACTAAATCTTATGGCATAAATCCCCACTCCAAGCGCAAAAAATAGCAAAAACCATAGCATTCCTCCCAAAATCTTAAATCCCAAATCTGCTTCCCCTCCATAATTTGCCTGCTGTATAAAAAGCTCCATAAAATGCGAAATAGGCAGAAATTTACTCCAAAAAAGCGCAAACGCATTCATCGCATTTTGTGGGTAAGTAACGCCTGCAAACGCCAAAGATGGCGCGGTATAAATCGCCACAAAACCCACCGCTTTTTTAAAGTCATTTATCACTGATTGGATACATACCACTACGCCATTTACGCCAAACACAAGCAATGCACTCCCACACATTAAAATCCCCAAATCCCCTCGATTTTCAAAACCTAGCTGTTTTAATAGCACGATTTGAAACAACGACCAAAAAACAAATACAAGGGAATTAAAAACATAGCGTGTGATAAGGCTTTTTAGGCTACTTGGAGGGCGGTAAAGCAAGTGAAGCATACCTAGCGCACTTAGGATTTGAAGCATACAGGGCAAAAGCAGGGTTAGCATAAATTGCGAGTAGTTGCTACTTGAGTTATACAGCGGAATGATTTGAGAAAAAATCGGCATAGAGCTAGCAATCGATAAAGTTAGATTTTGGCTTTTGAGTAGATTTTTGCCACTCCATTGCTTTGCGTTTAGCGTGCCTATGACGCCTTCTAGCGCGGAGCTTATGGACTTGCCGATTAGGACAAATTGGGCGTTAAAATAAAGGGCTATTGTCGTGCCATTGCCCTGCTTTATGTCGCGCTCATAGTGTAGCGGAATCACCACAAGGGCATAGATTTTATTTGTGCTTAAATCCTCTTTTGCCTGCGCGATGTTTTGATAAGATTTTGTAATTTTGGTAGTGGCACTAGAATCTATCATAAACAACGCTTCATCGCTTGCCACACTTCTATCAAAATCCACCACGCCGATAGGTAAATCTCTAGGGAGGCTTGCCATAAACACCGAGTAGATAAACCACCCAACAAGCAGGGGCAACACCACATAAATCAAAAACAAGACTTTATGCCTAGATAGCAATCGCAATGCCTCTCTCAAAGCAAGGCGTCTAAAAACACTGATTTTTTTCTTTTGTCTTTGCGCTATCGTAGAATCATTTAAGTAGATTTTGCTAGATTTTACTTTAGATATGAGATTTTGGGTTTTTTGTGATAGTTGCAAAAAAGATGTTTGCTTGCTAGGCTTGCGTGTAAATTTTTGCAAAAATTGTAAAAAGCGGACATTTCGCAGTGGAAATTTACGCAACAATGCGATTAGATTTTCATTCACGCTTTTTACAAAGCACAAAATCTTTGCTAAGGCATTATTGTTTTTGTTTCGCATTTGCTAGACTTTTTATGGCTTTTTTGATTTTTGGCGTTTATTTGGGCTTTTTTAGGGTAACAACCGCGCTCATTCCCACGCGAAATTCGCCATTATTTTGGATTGGCACAGCTTCGATTTCAAAACTTTTTAAATCATAGCCCTTTGATGTAGAAGTCGCCCTCCAAGTCGCAAAATCCCCCATAACAGAGACATATCGCACCCTAAAAGACACTTCTTTATTTAGGGCGGGTAAATACGCGCTAAACTCGCTTCCCACGCTAAAATTTGGCAAATACTCCTCGCTTACGCTTAGTTTTAGCCACGCATCTTTATTATCCACCACCATTACCACAGGAAATCCGCTAGGGCTTAGCTCTCCCTCGCTTAGTAAAATATTTGCCACTTCGCCTTCAGCTGGGGAAAATGCCTGCATATCCTCGATATATGCTTCTACTTCGCTTAGCTGTCCAGCGGCTGCGATTTCTTTTTGAGTGGCGGCTTGCTTTGTCTCTTGGCTTGCGCCTTCTAGGGCGATTTTATACTGCTGATATGCGGTGTTTTCGCTAAATTTTGCATTTTGATAAGCAGTGAAAGCCTCATCTTTTCTCTGCAGGCTTGCTACGCCATTTTGATATAGCTCTTCGATTCGTTTATAAGTTTTTTCTGTTAGCTCCCGCATAGCTTTGGCACTATTATAAATATCTCTAGCTGATATGATAGTCTCTACGCGTGCGCCTTTGTGCGTTTCTTCTGCTAATGCCTTTGCGGCTTCATAGCCTGCTTTTGCTTGGGTTAGCTTTGCCTCTACTTCGGGGGATAGTATGGTGAAAATCAAATCGCCTTTTTGCACTTTATCGCCCCTTTTGACGAGCACAGAGCCTACGCGCCCTGCTAGTTTTGAGCTTACAGAGTATTGTTTGGCTTGGATTTGTCCTTGCAATACTTGAGGTTTTGGCATATATGCTTTATAAAAGCTAATCACAAGCCAAAGGATTAAAATCGTAGCGATGAGTATGACAAACCCCACTTCAAAGCGTTTTTTCATTACTGCTCCTTTGTGTTAGATTTTGGTATTTGATTTTGCTAGAATCTATTTTGCCTAGAATCTAGTTTTTGTTGCAAAAAGCATTGTTTTTGATTTGTGGTTTTGATTTATGGTAGATACGCATAAAATTCCTCCACCTCATCGCTTAGGGCAAACAGCTTTGCTAATGATAAAATCGCCTTGTAAGCGGAAGTTTTTTGCTCGATAAGTGCTGCTTGGAGGGAGTTTTGCGCATCGATTACTTGCGTGCTTGTAGCCATTCCCTGCTTGAAAGCATTTTGTTGGAGTTTTAGATTTTCGCTAGCTAGCTCTACGGAGGATTTTAGGCTTTTATACTCCTCTTTTAGATAGTTGGCTTGGGCGTAAGTTTTTTGGGTAAGCAGGGTTAGCTCCTTTATGGCTTGGGATTTTAGGCTTTGTGCTTCTAGCTCGCTTAGTTTTGCTACTTGATATTTTTGCACCCTAGCAGTAGGGCTAAGTAGCGAAATCCTAGCCCCCACACCCACGCTAAAAGTCGGCATAGCTTGGATAAGGATGGATTTTTGATTGTCGTGGAAAATGTAGTTTGAAAAGGCTACGACTTGAGGCATAAACGCACCAAATGCGAGCTTTTTTGCCTGCGTTGCCGCATCGATTTTTAAATCTAGCGAAGAGATGATAGGATAGCTTGCTAGGGTTTTTTCTATGAAATAAGACTCATCTTTTAGCGGTTTATCTAGTAGGCTAAGAGCTGAAGTGGGAGCGACATTTGGAGTGGATAGCGCACTATCAAGCGCAAGAAAAGCGATATGGCTAGCATTGCTCGCTTCTTTTTGTTTATTTGTGGCTTTGTCTAGGGCTACTTGCGCTATCAATACTTCAAGATGGGCTACTTGTCCGCTTTTTTCGAGATTTAGCGCATTTTGATAATGCAGTCTTGCACCATCTGTGGTTTGGTTTAGCACTTCTAGGACTTCTTTTGCTAGCAATGCACCATAATAAATGCTTGCTAATTCCTCAAAAGATGCGAGCTTTTTTAGTCGCAATGCTTCTTTGGCATCTTGCTTTGCAATTTTGGCGAGTTTGATTCCGTGTATGCGCACACCGCCTGCATAAAGCGGGTAAATGATATTTATTGCGCCGATTACTACATCTTGTTTTAGGAAAGTTATGGGCTGGGATAGTAGCCCTAGAATGTGTTGCATTGGTTGTTGTTGGGCGATAGTAGGTGAGATATGTGCGGTGTTTATAGGGAGCTTTTCTTGGATAGGTGCATCTAAATGCGCGTAGATAATGCCAGCATTTATTTCAGGCAAAAAGCTAAGCTTTGCTCCTAAGGATAGCTTTTTTGCTTTTTGTAGGTTGTAGTCTTGGGCTTTTATAGCATCGCTTTGCTCCAAAAGCATTGAATAAGCGGAGGCAAAATCTAGCTTTGTGCTAGGTTGATTCTCTTGTGTGGGGGTAAGATTTTGTTGTGCATTATTTGTGGGGGGTATGGGGCTTGTAGTTTGTTCTAGTGCGTTTGCAAGATATGGCAAAATAAGCACAAATACGACAAAAACATTGCAAAATCTAGTCAATACAAAAGATATGATTTTGTCCCCGTTTTTCATATATCTACCTCATAGATTTTTGCCTCATAGATTTTGATAGACTCTCTCTTTTTAGTTTTTGTTTTACCTGCAAAGACAAATAAAACCACAAAATACATAACAAACTACAACTTCGCTAATTATACACAAAATGTCATAATTTGTTAAAATTTGTTAAAAAAGATTTAACTTTCTTTAGATTTTGGGTGGGTTTTGGAAAAAAATTTGTGGTAAGTTTGCAAAAGCAAAAAAGAGCAAAACAAAAGAAAGCAAGAATAAAATTTGCAAGAAAAATAGCCAAAATCTAGTTATCTTGTGTGGCGATTAAGCGATTATAAACGATTGTATAAGCGATGATAAACACCACGCAAGTCATCGCCAATGCCAAAGTATCTGCATAAAAAAGTGTCCCAAGCGCGATAAAAGGAATCTGCGCACAAAGAATGATAAGTGAGGTTAGAGGATTGTTGCCTAGACGCTTAAAAAGCAATGTGTGAAAATATACGCTATCTTTTTTATCGAGGATTTTCTCTCTAAAAAACAAAAAAACCATCTCCCACAAAGGATATATCATCACGCATAATCCATAAAAAGGGCTTACAATCGAATAGCTAGTTTGCGTTAGTATCACTAAAATCATCGATAGCCCAAAGCCCAAAAAATACGCCCCGCCACTGCCTAAAAGCACCTTGCCATTTGGGAAATTAAGAGCCAAAAATCCAAGCACTGCGCTACCTAAAATCGCTGAAATATTTACCACAGAAAACATATCTACGCTTATAGCCACGCTTATCATCGATAAGCATACACATAGGGCAAATCCACCGCTTAAGCCATTAAATCTATCAATCACGCTCATAGCATTGCAAAATCCTACGATGACTAAAATGCTAAATACCACACCCCAAGTATAAGGTATCTCAAATCCTAGCCCTAATGATTTTAGCCAAATATCTAATCCCACGATAGCTAGACACACGCCAAGTGCTTTTAGCACCCAGCATATCTTTGAGGGCAGTGAAAATCCCATATCTCTTACAAATCCGCTCAAAAACACCACAGCACCCCCTAACATATAAAACAAAAAATATCCTAAATTGCCCTGTGCCAAATCACTCACAAACACTACGCAAACACCAAGTATGACGCCCAAACCACCAGCTTTTGGCGCATAATCCACATTTACTAAATCCGTCTTGCTAGAATCCGCTAAAACCACATTTTGTTTGATAAAGCGCATAAGCAAAAACGCCACCAAAAACGACACGCAAAATGCTAGCACACAAAAGCCTAGTGCTATTAGCGTTGATTGACTCCAAAGATTTGGCGAGAAAAGATGGTGTGAGATGGCGTTTTCCAAGTAAAATGCTCCTAATGATTTGAAATATTTGTAGATTTAAGGCGTTGTTTTTTTGTTAGATTTTCCCCTGTTTTACATATTTTTAGCCCAAACCTTAAGCAAAATAAAATAAATTGTTGTGCCATTTTGGTTTTTGATTTGTTTTAGATTTTGGGTTGATTTAGGCTTATTTAGGGATTTTGGTGTGCATAGATTCTTGTTTTGGTAAATGGATTGTAACAAAATTTAGTTGTAATTAGCCTTAAGTAAATGAATAAAAAACGATTTTTTGCAAAATTTTTGGTTTTTGTGGATTTTGGTTTATGTTTTGTTTGAGTGTCGTTTGGGGATTGTTTATTTTGTATGGCGGGGTAGAAATAGATTTATATGGTGGATTAAGAAGTGGGTGGATTTTGGGGGAATGTGTTTATGGTGATTTATCGTTAGAGAATGCGCGCTAAGGATTTTTGCGACAATGAAGCCATAACGCTAAGTAAGGATTTTAGCAATGAGCGTGATTTTGGCATTTTATCTACGCTTTGCGTGCGCAAAATCTAATGGCTTTAAAAACTTAAGATTTTGGTAGCAATTTTTACAACAAGATTTTTTGCTACTTATCATAGCTATATCGTGGGTCATTTGCTAGGGCGTCTAGCTCGGATTTGGTGCGTTTGTAGGCTTTGTAGATATTTAGCCCTGCTGCAGCTACTCCCCAAAAAATCCCAAGCCACAAAAGCCACAAAATCCCGCTAACACGCCACATAACATAGCCAATCCCAAGCCCTAGCAAAACCGCCACTACGATAGAAATCCCTAGACTTAAGTCATACGCGCCATCGATGATTTTTTGTGCCTTAGGAGAATCCTCTTTTGTAGATTTTGTAGAATCTATGTTGGTAGATTCTGCGTTGTTTGTGGATTTCGTAGCAGATTTTGCGCTAGATTTTGCAGTTGATTTTGATTTGCTAGAATCTATGTCGCTTTGATATTCTTTCTTTTGATACTCTTGCATTTGCTAGCCTTTTGTAGAAAATCCATAAGAATCAATAGCTTGCAGGCTATCGCCTGCTTTTTCTAGCACAAAATCTATGACTTTTTCATTCATCGGTTCGCAGACAAACCCGCTCTCAAACTGCGAGCAAGCAAAATACACCCCTCTTTTTAGCATTTCTTTATGAAACTCTGCAAACAACGCCGTATCTGCCATTTTTGCTTCATCAAAATTGTAGATTCCACCTTTTTTGCTATTTTTTGTGGCGTGTTGCCTGTTTTCGAGATATTTTAGCCACTCCTGCCCTTTTTCGCCCTTGACATCTCGCCCCATAAAGAAAAATCCAAACATACTCCCCCGCACGCAAGTTTCTAGCACAATGTTATATTTTTTAGCCTGCTCTTTTAGCCCATTTACTAAGCGAGTAGCTAAGGATTCTAATCGCGCATAGAGCGCGTTGTTTGTGCCATTTTGCGCTTTGATTTGCTTTAGCGTGGCTAGTCCTGCGCTCGTAGCGATAGGATTGCCACTTAGCGTGCCTGCTTGATAGACTGCGCCTTGTGGAGATAATAATCGCATTATCTCATCGCTCCCACCAAACGCTGCCAAAGGCATACCCCCGCCAATGACTTTGCCAAATGTCGCTAAATCTGGCTTGATATTTACAAAACCTTGTGCGCCATTTATACTAGCGCGAAACCCACTCATCACTTCATCAACGATTAGCACAATCTCATATTTATCGCATAATTTACGAATCTCTAGCAAAAAGTCTTTTTCTGCAGGCACAAGCCCCATATTTCCCGCAATAGGTTCTATGATTATGCAGGCTACGCCTTTGCCCTTTGTCTCGCTCTCTCTTATGCAAGAAATCACAGAATCTATATCATTATACCTTGCTACAAGCGTATGTTTGCCCAAATCCTCGATAACTCCCGGCGAGCTAGGATGCCCAAAAGTAGCACACCCACTTCCCGCACTCACTAGCAAACTATCGCTATGTCCGTGATAGCAGCCATCAAATTTGATAATGTCTTCTTTGCCACTATACGCCCTAGCTAGCCGAATCGCGCTCATCGTAGCTTCTGTGCCAGAGCTTACAAGGCGCATTTTTTCTAATCCCTCATAGCAGGGCAAAATCTCTTTGACAAGCATTGTCTCTAAAATGGTTGGTGCACCATAGCTTAGCCCATTTTTCACTGCTTCTATGACGGCTTCTTGCACAGCTTCATTTGCGTGCCCTAGTATCAGCGGTCCCCAGCTTTGCACAAAATCCACATAAGAATTTCCATCAATATCATAAAGCTCATAACCCTTTGCTTTGGTGATAAAAGGTGGCGTCCCACCTACGCTTTTAAATGCCCTCACAGGAGAATTTACCCCCCCTACAATCACTTGTTTTGCTTCATTAAAACTATTTATGCTATTTGTTAGCTCCATTATTGCTCCTTTTATTTGTGTGGTGTGTATATGAGTATGCCTAGATTTAGGCATTTTTTGGGCTTATTGTAGCAAATTTTGTATAAAAATCTGTTTGATTTACTATTTCGTAAAAATAAGTGATAAAATCCGCGCACTTTTTGAAAGCCAATACCAAAAACATAAAATCAACGCCATACAATACAACTATATGCAGCGATATGAAAAATGGGCTTAAAAAAGGCAAGATAACGCAAATATAACTACATTGCAACAACATTACAACAAAAGGAGAATCTATGCAGGCAATCTACCCTTACGCACAAATTGTGCATTTATTTTGTGCGATTATATTTATCGGCTACTTGTTTTTTGATGTGGTGGTGATGAGGTTTGTAGCAAAGAGCATTGAGAGAGAGGAGTTTTCTCGTGTGGCAAATACGATAGAATCAAAAATCACGCGCTTTATGCCATTAGTCGTGCTTGTGCTATTTCTTAGCGGTGGAATGATGGCAAGTAGCTATATTGGATTTGAGGCTGGATTTTTTACCACGACATTTCAAAAGCTATTTATGGCAAAGATTATTTTGGCTAGCTGTATATTTTTGCTAGTAGTTATGTCTTTGACATTTCATTTTGTGCTAAAAAAGCCAAATCCTATCGGCAAATATATCAGTATGCACACTTTGGTATTTGCCATCGGCGTGTGTGTAACGCTACTAGCAAAGATTATGTTTATGGTGTAGTTTATAAAATTCTCATTTTTTTTTAATCGTTAAAGACATTTTAATCCTCCAAACAAGAACGCATTAAATTGTCTTTAACCAACAATATTTTGCAAAATCTGCTTCGTTAATCACAAATTTTGGCTACAATCCATAAACCTCATACAAAATCTTAAACATATCAAACTTCACACACAAAACCTAAAGCACCACAGATACAGCCCAAAAACAACCCCAAAAAACAAGGAATGAAAATGTCTAAGCACCACAAACAAACGCTACTTAGCAAAATCCCAAACGCACAGCTAACCACCTTAGCAAAAACGCCTTTGATTGCCATATTTGCGTTATTAAGCCTTTTTTGGCTAAATGCTTGCAACGACACAGCTCAAAATCATAGCCACACAAATGAAATCCAAGCCATAAAAGATAGAGGCGAGCTAATCGTAGGTGTCAAAAACGATGTCCCACGATTTGGGTTACTAAACCAACAAAATGGCGAAATAGAGGGATTTGAAATCGATGTGGCAAAGGCGTTGGCAAAAGAGATTTTGGGTGATGAAAATAAGCTAAAATTAGTAGCGGTAAATGCGAAAACTAGGGGACCTTTGCTTGATAATCATAGCGTGGATTTAATCATCGCTACATTTACTATCACACAGGAGAGACAAAAAATATACAACTTCTCAAAGCCTTATTACAAGGATTCTGTGGGGCTTTTGGTGCTAAAAGAAAAAGGATATAAAAGCCTAGCGGATATGAATGGCGCAAAAGTGGGCGTAGCACAGACTTCTACCACGCGTGAGATACTCTCAAAATCTGCCCACGCACTAGGCATAGAAGTCAAATTTAGCGAATTCCCTGACTATCCAAGTATCAAAACCGCGCTTAACACCAAAAAAATCGATGCCTTTTGCGTGGATAAATCGATATTGCTAGGCTATGTCGATGCAAATAGCGAGATTTTGCCTGACAATCTAGAGCCACAAGAATACGGAATCGTATCCAAAAAATCAAACACGGCTTTAGCAAAGTTTGTCGATGAGTTTGTGGCAAAAAATAGCTCGTTACTAGAATCGCTAAGCAAAAAATGGAATCTAAAATAAGTCAAAATACGCATAAACGCATTGTGATTTGGCACATATCTACCAAATCACAGCAAATCTAGCACGAAAATCCACACAAAAACACTTGCTACTTTATCATATTTCACTACTTCATAGCAGTCATATCATCGTTTTTTGTCGTGGTATCCGCGCCGTTTTTTACCAAAAAATCTACCACTTCTAAATACCCATTACTTGTTGCATCCATTAGTGCAGTGTTGCCATAGTTATCTTTTGCATTTATATCCGCACCTTTTGCGATTAGGTATTTCACAACTTCTAAATGTCCATAGCCTGAAGCCCACATTAGTGCAGTGTATCCATTTTTGCTTTTTGCATTCACATCTGCACCTTTTGCTACGAGGTATTTTACCACTTCCAAACGCCCCCACTTTGAAGCCTCCATTAGTGCGGTTATGTTAAAACTACCTTTTGCATTTACATTTGCGCCTTTTTCTACTAAATATTTCACTACTTCTAAATGTCCATAGCCTGAAGTTTTTATTAGCGCAGTTTTGCTTTTTTTATCTTTTTTATTCACTTTTGCACCATTTTCTACGAGGTATTTCACAATTTCTAAATGTCCTTTATATGAAGCCTCCATTAGTGCGGTTGAGCCAATATTATTTTTTTTCATTCACATCTGCGCCGTTTTGTATCAGGGATTTTACTTTTTCCAAATCCCCATTGCTTGAAGCCGTTATTAGTTCAGTGTTTTTAATAGGCACGATGAGTATTTTGCAAAGCCCTTGAGTTGGGATTAGCCCTAGCACAAAAACTAAAAGCAAGTTTTTAAGCGTTTTCATTTGTTTTATCCTTATTTTTGGGATTTTAGACTTTTGCTTTTTTAGATTTTGGCTTAAAATCAAATCAATTTTAGAGATAATTTTTTTGATTCTAAGAAATCATTAAAAGTCAAAATCTAGCAAAATCCTTGCACCTAGATTTTGCAATCCCAACGCAAAAAACCCTACTCTTTCGCACCTTTGCTTTTTAGGTATTTCACTATTTCTACATATCCATTTTTTGAAGATTCCGTTAGCGCAGTGTCGCCATCGTTGTTTTTTGCATTCACATCTGCGCCATTTTCTACCAAATATTTCACTACTTCTAAATGTCTATACCTTGAAGCCCACATTAGTGCAGTGTTGCCATCGTTATCTTTTGCATTCACATCTGCGCCGTTTGCGACTAGAAATTTTACCATTTCTAAATACCCCCAACTTGAAGTAAATATTAGCATAGTGTTGCCATTTTTATTTTTTTCATTGATACTTGCGCCATTTTTGATTAGATATTTTACAATTTCTAAATGTCCGTTATATGAAGACGCCATTAGTGCATTTATGTCACCTTCATCTTTTGCATTCACATCTGCACCTTTTTCTACCAAAAATTTTACCACTTCTAAATGTCCTTTATCTGAAGCCCATATTAGTGCAGTGCCGCCATTGTTGCCTTTTGCATTCACATCTGCACCTTTTTCTACCAAAAATTTTACCACTTCTAAATGTCCATACATTGAAGCATCCGTTAGCGCAGCGTATCCATTTCTCTTTTTTGCATTTACATCTGCACCTTGTTCTACTAAGTATTTCACAATTTCTAAATGTCCATACCTTGAAGCATCCGTTAGCGGAGTTTTTCCATAAATATCCCTTATATGTATATTTGTGCCTTTTTCTACTAAGGTTTTTACCATTTTTAAATCCCCTTGCATTACTGCAATCATTAGCTCGAAGAAGTCGTATTCATCTTTTGCTTGGACTTTTGCACCTTTGCTTTTTAGATATTCTCTAACATCTCGACTCCCAAACATATAAGAATACGAGAACGCGCTGTTGTCATATTTGTCTTTTGCATTTATATCCGCACCTTTTTCTACCAAAAATTTTACTACTTCTAAATGTCCATACTTTGAAGCCTCCATTAGCGCAGTTTTGCCATCCTCATTTTTTTTATTCACTTTTGCACCTTTTCGTATCAGAGATTTTACTTTTTCCAAATCCCCATTGCCTGAAGCTCGTATGAGCTCAGAGTCGTTAATAAACCTGATGGCGCTTTTGCAAAACCCTTGAGTTGAGATTAGCCCTAGCACAAAAACTAAAAGCAAGTTTTTAAGTGTTTTCATTTGTTTTATCCTTATTTTTGGGATTTTTAGATTTTTGTTTTTTGAGTTGTTTGGATTTTAGATTTTATCTTAGAATCAAACCAAATTTATAGATAAAATTTTTTTGATTCTAAAAATATTTTCAAAAGTCAAAATCTAGCAAAATCCTTGCACCTAGATTTTGCAATCCCAACGCAAAAAACCCTTACTCTTTCGCACCTTTTCTTTTAAAAATTTTATCACAAGTTTTTATAACCTCATTGTCCGCATAGCATTTGCCAATGCTAGCAATGCCACGCCCACATCGCAAAACACCGCTTCCCAAATACTAGCCCACCCAAAAAGCCCTAAAATCACAAATACGCCCTTTACCCCTAGCGCAAAAGCGATATTTTCATAAATGATAGTTTTTGTTTTTTTAGCGATTTTTATGGATTTTAGCAGGGAGGTTAGCGAGTTGTTTAGGATAATGACATTTGCGTTTTGCTGGCTTATATCACTCCCACTTCCCATAGAGATGCCCACATCAGCTAGCGCAAGCGTGGGCGCGTCATTTATCCCATCGCCTACAAAGCCCACTTTTTGGGCTTGGTGTCTTGCGTGATTTGTTTGATTTTGTTTATTTTGTGTTTTTTCTAATGCCATAGATTTTAGTTTGGCAAAAGTTGTGGCTTTGTCTTGGGGCAGTAGCGAGGCAAAATACTCTATGCCTAGCATCTCGCCTACCGCCTTGCAAGGTGTAAAGCTATCGCCACTAAGAAGCACAGGCTTTATGCCTAAATTTTTTAGATTTTCTACCACCTCTTTTGCCTCATCTTTTAGCTCATCAGAGATGATTAGGTAGCCTAGATAGCGTTTTTGCACGGCGATATGCACTACGCTACCTTTTATGTCGCAAGTATTGTGCGGGATTTCAAATTTATGCAATATTTTGTCATTGCCCGCGATGATTTCGATATTATCACACCGCGCACGCACGCCTAGCCCTGATATCTCCTCATACTCGCTGATATGATGAGAATGCTTAGATTCTTTTGCTAGGCGGTGGTATTCTTTTTTGATAGATTGGGCTATGGGGTGGGAGGATAGATCCTGCGCACAAAGCGCGTATCCTAGCAATTCCATTTGCGAAACCCCATCTTGAGGGACAATATCTGTAACCTTAAACACACCTTTGGTAATCGTCCCTGTTTTGTCAAACCCTAGCAAAATCAGTCTGCTTAGGGCTTCCAAATAATTTGAGCCTTTGATAAGCACGCCTAGCCTAGAGCTAGCGGCAATCCCCCCAAAATACCCTATCGGCACAGATACGACTAATGCGCAAGGACAGCTTACCATTAGCACTACTAGCGCACGATATGCCCACTCTCTAAACTCTACACCAAAAGAGCCACCACCTAAAATCCCAATGCCATATAAAAACGGCGGGACAAACGCCACCAAAAGCGCGATAAAAAACACAATAGGCGTGTAATATCTCGCAAAAGTTGTGATGAAATTTTCTGTGGGGGATTTTTGACTAGAAGCAGAGGCGATAAGCTCGGTGATTTTGGCGATTTGACTTTGTGCAAAAGGGCGTAGGACTTTTAGATGAGCGACTTTGTGTAGCGCGATAGAGCCAGAGAGGATTTCATCGCCATTTTTTGCGCTAGAGGGCAGGGACTCCCCGCTAATCGCGCTAATGTCAAAGCTAGCCTCTTTACTTAGTAGCACACAATCTGCAGGGAGCATCTCCCCCACATAGAGCAAAATCTCATCGCCCTTGCGCAAATCTTTTGCTTCTATGTCGCAAGTGTTGGTAGATTCTCTTATGGATTGCAAGCTAGAATCTAGCTTAGATTTTAGGCTAGATTTTGCATTGGGATTTGCGCTAGATTCTAGCCTATGTGCTTTTGGCAAATCAAAGCTAGATAGTGCGTTTATGGATTCTTTGGATTTTTTTACGCTTAGATTTTGGAGGTATTCCCCTGCGGAGAAAAATAGCATTATGCTTACCGCCTCTTCACTCGCACCTATGCAAAAAGCCGCCACAGACGCGCTTAGCATTAGCACATTTTCATCAAAAAATTCTTTTTTCTTAAAGCTAGAGTAAGCACCTTTTAGCACGGATTTCCCCGCTAGCACATAGATAGCCACCCATAGCACATATAGCCCTATAAGCCAAAAATCCCCATTTGTAGCATTGCTTGCCATAGTGGCAAAAATCTCCAAAATGCTTGGCTCGCCCTCATTTGCGCCACTCTCATCAAAATAATCCAAATACAAATGCTCAAAAACAAGGCTAGATAAAAACACAAAAATTAGCCCAAAAAGTTTGACTAGCTCGGCATTTATCCACGAATATTTGGTATTTATAGAATCTAGGATTTCTACTTGTGGCTCGATTTGGTTGATACACTCTTTGACTTCGCTTAAATCATCACAATCAATATAAAGCATATCACTTGCAAAAGCAATCTTTGCTTGCCTAACGCTTGGGAGGGCATTTAGGGCTTTTTCTAGCTTGTTAGCACAATTTGAGCAATCTAAGTTTTGGATTTTATAAGCTGTCATTTTTGTCCTTTTTGTTTAGATTTTGGTTAGATTTTGCGGGCTAGGATTTTAGCCTAGATACGCTTTTTGCTATGTTTGGCATTCATAAAATGGCTATTAAAAATTTTTGGATAATATACCCGCGTAGGTTAATTCTAGGTTAATGATTTGAAAATACCACACATTAGCAAAAAGGAGCAAAAATGGCACAGACTATCCCAAACAAGCGCAAAATCATCGGGCGCATACACAAGCTAATCGGGCAACTTCAAGGGCTTGAGAGAGGCATAGAAAAAGATGAGGATTTTTTCAAACTACTTCAGCAGGTAGGCTCTGTCAAAGGCGGTGCGTATGGAATATTTAGAGAAATGATAGAAGCGCATCTTGATGAGTATTTTTTGGGTGCGACAAATGAAAAAGAGAGACAAAAAGAAGCCCAAGCAATCGCTAGCTTGCTAAAAAGCTATCTAAAAACCTCGCTTAATTAAAAAGTTTAAATCAGAATTGACTAGCAAGACATAGCAATCTACATTAGAAATAGATTTTGAAAAATAGATTTTAGACAAATCGATTTTGCGTATTTGCTAGATTCTAGGGGGTTTAGGGGTTTGTATTGTTTGTTTGATTTGGTGGGGGTTGTGGATTTTGTCGCGGGGGTTGGGGGGTGGGTTGATTTTGTGGATTTAGCTCTTTTATCTGTGGCAAATGCGGATTTTCTTTATTATTGTCAATCACCAAAATCTGCATATTGACATTTTTCTTTCGGTAAGTTTTTAGCTCATTTTCTAAATACTCTATGCGCTGATTTCTACTCTCTAGTAGCTCCTCGCTTTGCTCTCTTTGGTAGTCTAGGACGGCTTGGGCTTGCTTTAGCTGTATTTCTAGGTTGCCCTGCTTATTTAGCGTATCTACATAGCTATCCCACATAAAAAAGCACACGACAAATACCATACCAAATGCACACAAAACACTTATGACAATGCCCTTTATCATATTTGGCTTTCTGTTTTGTAGTCCTATGTGCGTATGATTAGCTTTGTGCTGAATCTTTTTTTGCATTTTTTTATATCCTTAAACGCCTTTGCATTGTGATTTTGCTACCGTGACTTTCATAGTCGCACGCAGAGTATCTTGCACCTCTCTTGCATAAATTGCAATATGTTGCAAGTCATAGCATCGGCAGCACAAACACAATTTTAGTATTTACAAAGCGTTTATCGTTCCTAAATGCGAATATTTACTAAAAATTTTGTCAAAATCCCACAAAATCCACTTCCAAAAAAACTTTAAAAAATCTTTCCAACCATTCACAAAGCGTTTTTTTTTTTTTTGTAGCATACTTTTTTTGCACTTTTGGTGCTATCAAAGTTTGTAAATAAGGAGAAAAAATGACAAACGCAAATATTTTGCTAACAGAGTGGAAAGACAAAATCCCTTCTGAAAGCTACCTAATGATAAAAGAAAAGCTAAAAAATATTAAAGAAGACGATGTTTTGCCATTAAGTATGATAACGCTCAAAAGCTGTGTAGTGGGGCTTTTACTTGGATTATTTTTGGGCGGTCTTGGAGCGGATAGATTTTATAAAGGTGATATAGGGCTAGGTGTGGTAAAACTTTTGTTTTGCTGGCTGACTCTTGGGATATGGGCAATCATAGATTTGTTTCTTGTATGGAAAGGGATAAAAAGAGATAATTTAGAAAAAATACTGATGGCATTGCCATAGATTGTTTTTTAATGCTTATTTACGCTACAACCAAACAATAATATGAGGCAAAAGACGCTTGCGATAACTAATCAAGCAAAATCCATAATCACAATAAACATAGCTTGTGTTGGATTTTGCGCTGTGGCTAGTTTATGGATTTTGCCCGCTGTCTATTGTCTCACTACCCTTTGTGCTAGCACTGAAATATCGCTTAGCCCTCGTGCTGTGGCGTAAATATCCTCACTACTTGCGATTTTGCTAATCTCATCAAAGCTATATTTGTGGTGGTTAAAAACAATAACACTCACCAAATCCCCCTCGCTCAAAAAGCGATGCTCGCACTCGTGCGTATATCGTGTCGCACCGATGGCAATAATCGCCTTTTTTGGATATTTTGCCTCCGCTAGCACACTAGGCAAGTTTTCTAGCACGCCAAAATCCTCTTGCGTGTTTAGCTTTTTTACTATCCACAAAATCAGTTTTTCATAAAAATAGCTATATGTGCTAAGTTCTCTTAGCTCGCCATATTGGTGTAATTTACCATTAGATTTTACAAACGATACGATGGAGTAATCGTTGCAGATTCCGCTTGGGCTAAACTCATCTATGGCGATTTTTTGTGGGCTAAAGCCTTTTGAGGCTATGGAAAAATTTTTCTTTAGGGATAGTTTTTGTGCGTCTTTGTCATTGCGCACAGATGCGTCATCAAACGCCATAAAATACTTTGGGACTACGCTTTGGACGCATTTTTTGCCATTTTTTTCTTCATAGATTATGTCGCATTCTAGCCCGACTTCTGCTTCGGCTTGGATTACTAGATTTGTATCATTTGGCAAAACCACTGCTTTGTCATCAAAGCAAAATCTACCCAAAATCCCGCTAGAATCAGGCACAAAAAATGGAAAAATCCCTTTTGGTGCACACTCCTCATCGCCTATTATGCAGGCAAAATCCCCCGCTTCGCCAGCTTGCTCCAAATGATTTGCAAAATTGCCCGCTAGCCCTAGCCCTAAAACTTTGTCTAAATCCTGCATAAAGCCTCCTTAAGATTTTGCTTTGCTTAGATTTTGTGTTAAACACGCGCGATAATGGCGTTTAGTAGTATTCATTTGATTCTACTGATTCTACAAAATGCGTAAAAATTATTCAAAAATTCCTACTCAAATTGCCACCAAAAAGTTAAAGCGGAATTTTACCAAAACATTTTGTAAAAACTTGCTTTATGCAACGATAATTTAAGTAAAAAGTGTAAAATAAACACAAAAATACACAAAATTTTTAAAAAACTTCAAAATTCACACAATATAACGCCACTAAAAGAGAATCGATGAAAGAACTATTTGAAGGCGCGATAAAATTTCAAGAAGAGGATTTTATCGAGCATAAAGAGCTATATGAAAGCCTAAAAAAACACCAAGAACCCCACACGCTATTTATTTCCTGTGTGGATTCTCGTGTCGTGCCAAACCTCATCACAAATTCTGACCCAGGGGATTTATTTGTCATTCGCAATATTGGCAATATTATCCCCCCTTATAAAGAATCTGCAAATTTGCGCGAGGGCTATCTAGCCACTACCGCAGCGATAGAATACGCCCTAACGATTTTAGAAATCAAAAATGTCATCATCTGTGGGCATAGTAATTGTGGTGCGTGTAGCGCGATATATGAGCCACCTGCAAAGCTAGAGCAAACGCCCTATGTCAAAAAATGGCTTACTCTCCTAGAGCCTGTCAAGCAAAAGGTTTTATCCCAAAATCCAACTTCAAGGGCAAAAAAAATATGGCTAACTGAACAAATCAATATCGAGCAACAGCTAGAAAATCTTATGAGTTATCCATTTGTAGAGGAGCGATTTGATAGAGGGGAGCTTAGGATTTTTGGGTGGTATTATATAATTGAGACAGGAGAAATACTAAATTATAATATGATTACAAGGGAGTTTAAAGCCATAGCCAATAAATCAAACGCAAAATCTAAATAACCAAAATGGCGAAAATCTAACACAAATCAAAACAAACCAAAACAAAGGAAAACAAAATGAACCAAAATCAAAAACTTATCCTAATGAGCGGACCTTGCGTGATAGAGAGTGAGGAGCAACTATCTCGCATAGCAGAGGGCATAGCACCTATCGCGCAAAATCCGCGCATAGATTTTTATTTTAAAGCGAGTTTTGATAAAGCAAACCGCACAAGCCTAGAGGCTTACCGAGGACCGGGACTAGAGAGAGGGCTAAAAATGCTAGAATCTATCAAAAAAGATTTTGGTTACAAAATCATAACTGACATACACGAATCCAACCAAGCAAAGCCCATCGCAGAAGTAGCAGACATTATCCAAATCCCAGCTTTTCTTTGTCGTCAGACAGATTTGGTAGTCGAAGTGGCAAAGACAAAGCGCATAATCAACATAAAAAAAGGGCAGTTTATGAACCCAAAAGATATGCGCTACTCCACGCTAAAAGCCCTAAAAACCCGCGATAATGACATAAATGAAGCTAATTTTAGAGATTCTTTTAAACACAAAGTGTGGCTTACGGAGAGGGGTGCTACATTTGGCTATGGAAATCTCGTGGTAGATATGCGCTCTCTTGTGATAATGCGCGAGTTTGCACCTGTGATATTTGATGCGACTCATAGCGTGCAAATGCCCGGTGCTGCGGGAGGAAAAAGCGGTGGTGATAGCTCATTTGTCCCATATCTTGCGCGGGCAGCAGCAGCGGTGGGAGTAGATGGGTTTTTTATGGAGACGCACTATGATCCTGCAAACGCGCTAAGCGATGGGGCAAATATGATTCCTTTACATAAGCTAGAGGGGCTAATCGATGAGATTTTATCAATCCGCGAAACGCTAGCTAGCAAAATCTAACTAGATTTTCTCATAAGATTTTGCTAGATGCTAAAGATTTTATGTAAATTTATGCAAAGAGTGGCTTAATGCAGTTTGTATTTGTAGAATCTTGCGGGGAAAAGATTTTGACATTGGATGGGGAGGCATTTGCCCATATTTGCTATGCTCGCAGGGCAAAAGTCGGGCAAACTCAAAGCGTGCGAAATCTGCGCGATGATAGGCTATATACCTACGCAATAGAATCCATCACACGCAAAAACGCCACCCTAACGCTAGAATCTAGCCAAATCCTCCCAAAGATTCCGCCATATTTTTCGCATATCATTTGGGCGATTATCTCGCCTCAAAGCATTTATAAAACCCTGCCTAGCCTAAATGAGCTAGGGCTTAGCAAGCTAAGTCTATTTTTTTCGTGCTTTTCACAAGGCGGGGCAAAAATCGACACGGAGCGGATAAAACGGATTTTGGTAGAATCCTGCGAGCAATGCGGGCGAAGCAATCTATGCGAAGTAGAGATTTTAGGCGATTTGGATTTGGCATTGGAGCGATATAAAGAGGCTAGCGTGCTAGATTTTGGCGGGGAAAAATTGCATTCTAGCGTGCAAACAAGGGGGATTTTGCAAAATGGGATTATTATTGGTGCTGAAGGGGGGTTTAGCAATGAAGAAAGAGAGGTTTTAAAATCGCAAAATCGCAAAATCTATGGTGTGGAAAGTGGGCTAATCTTGCGCTCCACAACCGCGACTATGGCAGTGCTTGCTAAGGGATTGTAAATCAAAAAACTTGGTAATCATTGGTAATCATAAAATACATTGTTTAGAAGTATGACAATAGTTTTTGAGTTTTTTTGTAATGTTGTTACGAATTTGTGCCTTAAGCTAATAAGCCTTATACGCGCTTAAAAACGCACATAAGGCTTAAGTCAAGTGGCATAAGCCCCTTAATCGCAACTATATGTAGTCGTGCTTGTGTAAGTGCAACCACAGCCATTTATACAGCCCTGCACAGCCACATTATTTAATGGCTCTCCCTTAAAGGTATTTTCACACTTTAAGGCGCAATTTTTATCGCCGTGTTTATCTGTCAATGGATTATCCTTACACGCATTAAGACTAATAACACATAATGCTAACACCAAACCCATTTGCCATAAGCTACTAAATTCTCGCATTTCACACCACCTTAAAAGTGAATTTGCTACCAAAATCCGCTCAAATGCGTTTATCAAGGGATTTATGGTGCAAAGAAATGCTACAAAAAAAAAAAACGATTTTTAAACGGAGGTGTTTATAGGGGGTTATGTGAAGTTTTTTAGCAAAGATATTTTTAATGTATTTGCGAAGTGCTAGCAAGGATTTTAGGTAAAATTTAGATATTTTGTATGGATTTGTAGCTTTTTTGTAGTTTTATATTTTAGCTTTTATATGGGTTTATCGCGTAATTTTGCGCATTTTTTCACATTGTTTCAAAATAAATTCTAAAAAAATTAAAATTTTTTATTGATAATTTTTTTTCATTAACTATTTTTATGTAGTATTTCACCTGTCCCCATTACCCCGATGGGGACAAAGCAGACTTTTTCAAACTCCGAAGAAACTAGATTCCCCTTATCTCTCTCTCAATTTTAGGGGAATCTAGCCTTTCTTTTTACTCCTAGATTCCACAAAAAACCTCAAAAAAGACTTTTTCACACTTTTTATACAAATCCAAAAATCATCACGCAAAACTTCTAAAATCTAATCCAAACTAGATAGATTCTTTTTTTTGCAAGATTTTTTACTACTTTTATGATTTTTTAGCTACCAAATGTTGCCTACTCAAATGGCTACATTACTGCAAACAAAATCTTTATGCAGTTTTAAGGCGACAAAAAACGCCACAAATAAGCAACAAAAATAGCAAAAAAACTTCTAAGATAAAATTATCAATCTTTTTATAGAGGCGTTATATCGCCATTCGCACGCTATCAAATAGCGCGTCCATATTTTGCTTTGGGATAATGTATTGCACGCCCGCACTTTTTGCTTCCTGTGCTTGCTCAAATTTTGGCATAGTATCCACCACTAGGCAAAATGTGATTTGCTTTTTTTGGTTTGGGAGCTGTCTAGTGTTTTTGATAAAATCTAGCGCACTCATTTCGCCTATCTTTTCCTCTAGCACGACTATGTCGCAAGGATTTGCCACAAGCGTTTTTAGCGCGTTCATAGCGGCTTTTTCTACGATTATGCTAAGTGTGGAGTCGATTTTTTGGATTACTTCTTTGTATTTTAGTCCATCGACTTGGGAGTTTCGTAGCACTAGGACGGATTTTTTGCTGACATCTTCTAAGTATTTTAGCAAGTCAAAAAGTTCTTTAGATTTTGGTGAAGCCTTTGTCCTATCGATACCGCGCAAAAAATATCGCAAAAATGTCTTGGAGCTAAATCCCCCCTCTATGCGCGCATCGCGAAAAAACCTCCGCACGCTCTCACTTAGCTTTGCCCTCCCCCACAATGTAGAATCCAAATCATACGCCTTAGAATTTAGCAAAGAAATAAATCTATCTTTTATGTCTCGTAGCATTGGTGCATACACGCTTACAAACTCACTAAAATGCTCTTCTTTAAACTTTTTTAGCCGAAAATGCGCTTTTTCTAAAAACTCCTGACTTGTAGCGATAAACTGAATCAAATCCACATACGCCCTGCGCATAGCTTTGACTTCTTTTTCGATATGGCTAAATTCTTGGGATTTTTTATCCATTCGTTGTAGTTTGCGCTCGCCTGCCTCAAGATTTGTCCCCATTGCCTGACATTGGGCTTTGGCATTTGCTAGGGCTGCTTGTCTAGCTTCGATTTCTTTTTCTACTTTGATAAACTCTAGTTGCTTAGACAAAAAGATTTTCTCAAACGCATACGCGGGCGTGTATTGCGCTTTTTTGACATAGTTTTCAAAATCCCCAAAAAGCGAGTTTATCTCGTGCTTTACATTGCGCAAATCCTCATTTTCGATTAGATTGTCCATTTCGCACAAATCATTATACGCCGTAAGCAAAAACCTCCTCATACGCAAAAAATCTAACGCGCTATGTCCATCTACAAAATCACTATAATTGCGCAAAATCTCGTTTTCTTGGGCGAAAAACTCCTCTATGCAAACATTTGGCATTTTTGTCATAGGAATGGTATCAGGATCTATGGGCTTTGGCTTTATCCTAGCCCTTGTAACCACGCGCATTTCTACTTCAAACTCCACATCTTCGCCCTCTTGTGGTGCGCCATTATCATCTAGCCACACATCAAGGCTAAAATCAAAAATCCGTTTATTTAAATCCTGCTCGATTTTGCCCTGTTTGGTGGCTGTATCTATGCTTATTAGCTTGCCTGTAAGCATTTTTAAACTCCTAGTTTTTGCGCTTAGTTGCGTTTTGTTTTGCGCTATTATATAAAATTTGCATTAAGTTTTGTTGTATTTATTGTGTTTTGTGGCTTTTAGTGTGCTATTTAAATCTACATAGCGATTTTTTGATAAAATCTAAGCATTTTATACGCGCTTAAAAGCCCCATTAAGCACCGCTTTGATACACCAAAATCTAACCCAAAATCTACCCTAAAGAAACAAAATGCAATCCTTACAAAAAGCCCCAAAAATCGCATATTATCGAAATCTATTTATCGGCGATAGTATCATCGCCCTAGATTCTATCTATGCGATAAAATCCCTGTATCCAAACGCGCATTTATGCGTATTTTGTGGCGATATAGGCGCACAGATTTTTGCCCCATTTAGTTTTATTGATGAAGTAGTAAATATCCAAAATCTAAGCAAAAAAGAAGTGCTAAAAGAGCTAGATTTTAGGGAGTTTGATTATCTTATTTTGACGCAGCCAAACCGCAAACACACAAGTATCGCAAGCAATAGCAATGCAAAAGTAGTCATTAGCTTTATGATGTGGCATAATATTTTTAGGAGGGTGTTTGGGAAAAAACATTTTAGACGCGTGTTTTTCTCGCGCTCTTTTTCGCACACTCCAAATTATAAGCGACTTTTAAGCCTTGTAAGAGCGATAGATACAGCGCATTATGATGAGTGCATTTCTAAAGTAGATTTTAGAGAGGCAAGATTCCCATTTAGCCCCACACATAGAGAGTTTGTAGAGCAAAATCTTGCGTTTTTAGCGTTGGATAAATTAGATAAAAAAGGCTTAAAATCTAAATTAGGGGGGGGGATTTTAGATTCTAGGCAAAATGTAAGCGATAACATAGACAATGGATTAAATAAGGATTTACGCAATGATTTAGACAAAAAAATCAACATTTTGATAAATCCTTATTCAAACTCCTGCCCTGTAAGCCTTACAAAAGAGGGCTATGCAAGGCTAGCAAACGCCCTAGCCACAAATCTACCAAACTCTAAAATCATCATTTCTAGCTTTGCATATGCCCCGCCACTGCCACAGCTAGAGAATCTCCCAAATATTTATACTTTTGTCAATAATAGCGATTTGCTAAATCTAATCGAGCTAGTGCGTAGCGCAGATATAGTCATCTCCCCTAGCACAAGCGTGATACACATCGCTGATAATCTATGCAAAAAAATCATAGGCATATATAGCAAAAAGGATATGTCCCTATGGCTAGGCAAAAATATGGACAAATCAATGATGATAGTGCCAAAAATCCACACAAACAAGCTAAAAACGCATACAGAAAATGCAATCATACAATCCATAATCCAAAAAGTGCTAGAAATATCGCAGGCTTAAAAACGCATTAACGCTACAAATGACACGCTAGATTTTGGGTAGATTTTGGGATTTTAGCTTAGTATTGTTTAGTCAAGTTGGGTTATTTCTTTGTAGTCTAGCCATTGCTTTTTGCGCAGGGCATCATCTTTTAGGGTGGGGAGATTTTTGGCTAGCAATGCCATTTTTAGATTCCCACGCCAATCGCTAGAATCTAGCCTTTGATTAGATTTTGCGTTATCGTTTTTGTTTGCGCTGCTTCCTGCAAAAAGTGGCATTTCATAAAACGCTTCTTTTAGTTCTTTGTCAAAATAGATTCCTTGAGCGATGACTTCCCTGCCTTTTATCCCTAGCCCCTGACATTTCTCACAGCCCACCGCATAAAATCTCGCCTCATCACCTGCCTCTTTTTGTGATTGTGGCATTTGGGCTTTGCAATGCGGACAAAGCCTGCCTAAAAGCCTTTGAGCGATAATACAAATAAGGCTAGATTCTACCACGCTTCTAGGCGCACCCATCTCAAATAGTCTCTCTAAAGTCGAAATGCAATCATTGCTATGGAGGCTAGCAAGGACTAAATGCCCTGTAAGAGAGGCGTTTAGGGCTAGCTCTAGGGTTTGTTTGTCGCGGATTTCGCCTATCATTATGATGTCTGGATCTTGACGCAGGACAAAAGACAATGCCTCAAAAAACGAAAATCCAATCTCTGGGTTGATTTGGATTTGGGTGGCTAGAGGGATTTGGTATTCGATAGGGTCTTCAAGTGTGATTAGCTTTTTTTGGGAAGTTTTTAGCGAATCAAGCGCGGCATAAAGGGTGGTTGATTTGCCTGAGCCTGTGGGTCCTGTGATTAGGATTAGTCCGTTTTTGCGATTTAGGGCTTTGGCTAAAATCTCTACAATATCCCTGCTTAGCCCTAGATTTTCTAAGCTGATTTGCTCTTTGTGCTTGTATAAAATCCTAAGCACGAGGGATTCTCCGCTAAGCAAAGGCACGCACGATATACGAAAATCATACTCCATCTCGCCAAAATTTCGCGCATATCGCCCATCTTGAGGCATTCTAGTCTCTGTGATGTCTAGTTTGGATTCTAGTTTGATTTTGCTAGAGAGTTTAGCGGTGCTATCTTTGGTAAGCCTCGCTATCTCGCGCAATCGCCCATCTATGCGAAATCTAATACTCCCAAAATCCCCCTTATCTTCTAAATGCACATCGCTAGCGCGGTGTGCTATCGCCTCTTGCAAGACAAAATCTAACTGCGCGCTAATATCCCTCAAACCGTAATATTTCTCCAAAAATGACAACCCTTGCAAAATCCACGAAAAATAATGGCTAGATTCGCGCACAAAAAGTATGGGCTTATGATACGCGCTAAGATGATGAGAGATGGTTTGTTTGGCTAGGGCTTGTGTTTGGCTTTTTTGTGTGGATTCTTGTTGCTTGGATTTTTGTGGATTTTCCTCGCTAGTCTCATCATCAAAATCTTGCATAACAACGATAATATGCTCAACAAGGCTAGAATCTGCGGGGTTTGTTTGGTGGATTTGTAGGGCTTTATTTGTGGGATTTGTTGCGTTTGTAGAATCTGTGGGATTATGAGGTGGATTTTGAAATGGATTTTGTGTTTGCTGTGAGGGGTTTTGGCTAGTTTGTGCGTTTGGGGGATTTTGGGGATTTTGTATATTTTGGTGGTTTTGGTGATTTGGAAGTGCGATAGGGCGAGGCTCTATCCCATAGACAAACGCTCCTAATCGCTTACTCATCTCATAGGGCAACATATCTATGCTTAGCTTTTGTGGCGCATAAAGTGATAAATCAATAAAAGAATCTAAATCCATAAAATAAAGCCTTAAAAATACAAAATACCAAAAAATAAAAAAGCGCGATTATAACACAATAGGGATAAAAATTGGCATTATCTTATCATTTACAATCCCTTTTAAGTCGCAATATGCTATAATGCTAGCTTGTATCTAGCAAATCACAAATCTAGCAACTCAAAAATAAAGGGAATCTACAAATGCTACTATACGCACCACAAGTGCTAACACAACAAAACTCCACAACCAAACTTCCTATAAAAAAACATATTGCAAACAAAAATATGGCAAAAAGTATCGTTTCGCAAAGATTTTTTACGCATTTTTTACGCATTTTGCATTTTTCACACGATATGTTTGTCCGCATTTGTATATTTGTGTTTGCTGTGTGTATTTTTTGCTCGTTTGCTATGTCGCTAGATTTTGCTAGATTTGATTTTAGCAATGCAAAATCTACCAAACAATCTAGCCTAACTAGCCTAAAATCCACAAACAAACCAACCAACAAAGAGCCAAAATCTTTTCACTTAGAATCAGACTCGCTTGTAGTCGCGCCTGATTCTAGGATAAAGTCTATAAAACCACCTGCACAAAACCCTGCAAGTGAGATTTTAAACCCCAAAAAATCCTTGCATAATCAAAACAGCGCAAACGCAGAGTTGCTAGATTCTAGCGTGATTCCGCAATATTTGCCACGCGCTAAAATCCCCTCCCCGCTAATGCCTCCGCCAGCCCTAACCCCGCATACAGACATTAGCGAGCCACTAGAAAAAAGAGAATTTATCATTTCTTACAAGGCGTTAAGTCAAAATGGAATCATCACAGGAGAAAAATACAATATTTCTACCCCCATTATCTCAAAATCTAGCTTGCCCATCGCATATACTTGCTCGATTGATACACCGATAAATGATTTAGTAACCGATGATGAATCTTACGCGATAAAATATGTGCTGTATTTTTATAAAGATTTGATTTTGGATTGTTTGGAAAAAGGCGGGGCGTCTGTGCTATCTTACACAAATAGCGCAAATCTCACGCACATAAGCGATGATACGCTACTATCTGTGCCTGCTAGGCGGGTTTTGGCATATTTTGATAATCGCTACTTAATCCTAGAAATCCTAAAAGAGCTAAAATGAAAGAAAATCCACACAAAGACAAACAGATGAAAATCGCAATCGTAGAAGATGATATAAATATGCGAAAAAGCCTTGAGCTATTTTTTGCTGAACAAAAAGATTTAGAAGTCATCACATTTAGAAGCCCAAAAGACGCGCTTGGTGCGCTAGATTCTAGCTTTGATTTAGTGATTACGGATTTAAATATGCCATATATGAATGGGCTTGATTTTTTAAAAGAGCTAGGTGGCAAGTATGAAATGATCGTAATCACAGGCAATGCCACGCTAAATGCGGCGATAGATTCTATCCGCTTGGGTGTCAAAGATTTTTTTCAAAAGCCTTTTGAGCCTGAATTATTGCTAGAAGCGATTTATCGAAGTAAAAAAATCTTAGAATTTCAGCGCACTCACGCAAAAACCACAAGCCCCAAAACCCCTCAAATCAACGAGCAAAGCCCATTTGTCGCCACAAGCCCTACACTAGAATCACTAAAATCTCAAGTGCTAAAAGTGGCAAAAACGGATTCTAGCGTGCTTCTTATGGGGGAGAGTGGCGTTGGCAAGGAGGTTTTTGCGAGGTTTATCCACGAACATTCTACGAGGGCAAAAGAGGCTTTTATCGCAATCAATATGGCTGCAATCCCTGAACATCTGCTAGAGAGCGAACTTTTTGGCTATGAAAAAGGGGCTTTCACAGACGCGCTTACCACCAAACAAGGGCTTTTTGAGCTAGCAGATGGCGGGACATTGTTTTTAGATGAGATAGGCGAAATGCCATTGTTATTGCAAGCAAAATTGCTCCGCGCTATCCAAGAAAAAGAAGCCACAAGGCTAGGGGGGAGCAAGCCTACTAGCTTTGATGTGCGCATCATCTCTGCGACAAATGCAAATCTAGAGGAGCAAATTGCGCAAAAAAAATTTAGAGAGGATTTGTATTATCGTTTGCAAACTATCCCTGTAAAAATCCCGCCATTGCGAGAGAGAAAAGAGGAGATTTTGCCAATCGCACAATGGAAGCTAGAGCTTGTCATCGCTCAATACAGCTTAGAATCCAAAACCTTTAGTCAAGAGGCAAAAGACGCGCTTTTGGGCTATGAGTGGCACGGAAATATTAGAGAGCTACTCTCTGTGGTAGAGAGGGCTGCCATACTTAGTGAAAAACAAATCGTCCCAAAAGATTTATTCTTAGAATCTAGGCAATCAAAGCCAAAAGACAAAATACAGGAGCTAGAAAAACAGCTTTTAGTAGAAGTGCTAAGCGAGTGTGCAAACGATACCAAAAAGGCAAGCAAATTGCTAGGAATGAGTGAGGAAATCCTCTTTCACAAGCTCGCAAAATATGATATAAGCATAAAATAATGCCGATTATGGTAATATCGCTTTTTTGGAATTTGTGGGCTTTATTAGCCAAAATATAAAAAAATAGGAACAAAATGAGTAGCAAACAACTTATAGGCTTTAAGCAGGATAATAAAATTTTTGATTTACAAACCGCGCTAGAATCTAGCAATGAAAATGCTAACAAAGATTTTGATAGATTAGAGGATTTAGATGGGATTAGCGGGGATAAAATCTATTTTGACAATTCCCCTGAAGCCCTAGAGATTATCCGTCATTCTTGTGCGCATTTGCTAGCCCAAGCGATAAAGAGCCTTTACCCTGAGGCGAAGTTCTTTGTAGGTCCTGTGGTAGATGAGGGGTTTTATTATGATTTTAAGGTAGATTCTAAAATCAGCGAGGAGGATTTGCCCAAAATCCAAAAGAAAATGAAAGAAATCGCCCAAAAAGGCTATGAAATCACCAAATCCACAATGACTCGCAAAGACGCGCAAGAGAGATTTGCCGATGATGAGCTCAAACTCGCGGTGATGAGCAAGATTACAGGGGATAGCTTTGGGATTTACACGCAGGGCGATTTTTTTGATTTGTGTCGGGGACCGCATTTGCCAAATACCAAACTTTTAGCGCATTTTAAGCTTACCAAAATCGCAGGAGCGTATCTAGGGGGCGATGAGAGTGCGCAAATGCTGACAAGAATCTATGGCATTGCCTTTGCGGATAAAGAGTCGCTAGATTCCTATATCACGCAAATGGAGGAGGCAAAAAAGCGCGACCATAGAAAACTTGGGCAAGAAATGGGGCTTTTCACATTTGATGAAGAAATCGGCGCGGGACTGCCGATATGGCTACCTGCGGGTGCGAGATTGCGCCGTAAAATAGAAGAGCTACTCACCCGCGCGCTGATAATGCGCGAATATGAGCCTGTGCGCGCCCCTGAAATCCTAAAAAGCGATGTGTGGCGCAAAAGCGGGCATTATGCCAACTACAAAGAAAATATGTATTTCACCACCATCGATGAGCAAGAATACGGCATAAAGCCTATGAATTGTGTCGGGCATATCAAAGTCTATCAAAGTGCTAAGCGAAGCTACCGCGAATTGCCGTTAAGATTTTATGAATACGGAATCGTGCATCGCCACGAAAAAAGTGGCGTGCTTCACGGGCTTTTGAGGGTGAGAGAATTTACCCAAGATGATGCGCATATTTTTTGCCTGCCTAGTCAGATTGAAAGCGAAGTCAATCAGATTCTAGAATTTACGCACAAGATAATGAAAGCCTTTGATTTTAGCTATGAGATGGAGCTAAGCACGCGCCCAAGCAAGTCCATAGGCGAAGATGAAATATGGGAATCCGCTACGCTTGCGCTACAAAACGCGCTAGAAAAAAACGGCATAAAATACGGCATAGATGAGGGTGGTGGGGCGTTTTATGGACCTAAGATTGACATAAAGATAACCGATGCGATAGGGCGAAAATGGCAATGTGGCACGGTGCAGGTGGATATGAATCTGCCTGAAAGATTTGAGCTAGAATATATCGATGAAAATAACGAAGCCAAACGGCCTGTGATGCTACACCGCGCGATTTTGGGGAGTTTTGAGCGGTTTGTAGCGATTTTGACAGAGCATTTTAGCGGGGAGTTTCCTTTCGCCCTTGCGCCCACCCAAGTGGTGCTTATCCCTATCGG
This sequence comes from Helicobacter sp. T3_23-1059, assembly GCF_053654515.1. Lineage (NCBI taxonomy): Bacteria > Pseudomonadati > Campylobacterota > Epsilonproteobacteria > Campylobacterales > Helicobacteraceae > Helicobacter > Helicobacter sp. T3_23-1059. The sequence continues at coordinate 50,551 of NZ_JBSIUV010000002.1, forward strand.
GCAAGAGCAAAACGCGTATGCGAAAGAAATCCAGCTAAAACTGCGCGAAATCGGCGCATATAGCGAAGTGAGTGATAAAAATGAAACCCTATCAAAGCGCGTGCGCAACGCAGAAAAAGCCCGCGTGCCTTTAATCGCCGTCATCGGTGCAAACGAAGTGGAATCCAAAATGCTAGCATTGCGCGATAGACGCGTGAAAAAAGAGGATTCACAATATAATCTAAGCGAAGGAGAATTTTTGGAAATGGTAAAATCTAAATTGCAAAGGGTGAGCTTTGAGTAAAGAAGAAGTGCTAATAAATGAGGAAATAAACCTTAGCGAAGTGCGCTGTATCAGCGATAGTGGCGAAGTGTATGGGGTGATGAGCTCTAGGGAGGCGTTAGAAATCGCGGTGAGGGAGGATTTGGATTTGGTGCTTATCTCGCCAAATGCCAAACCACCTGTCTGTAAAGTAATGGACTATGGGAAATTCCGCTATCATCAAGAAAAGCGACAAAAAGAAGCGCGCAAAAAGCAAAAACAAATCGACATCAAAGAAATCAAACTCTCCACCCAAATCGCCCAAAACGACATCAACTACAAAGTAAAACACGCAATCGAGTTTTTAAATTCTGGAAAACATGTGCGATTCAAAGTATTTTTAAAACAGCGCGAGGTAAATATCCCTGAAGCTGGGGCTGATACGCTAAAAAAAGTCGCAGCAATGATAGAGGAAATCGCGATAGCAGAAAAAGAGCCAAAGCTAGAGGGGCGGTATCTCTCCGTGCTGTATGTGCCTAAAAAAGTCAAGTGAAAGACGAAGTGAGTTTGTGGTATAATGCCAAACTTACAAAAATTAGGAGCAAAAATGAGCGAGAATCAAACAACAACACAAGTAAATTCTAAACATTTAAGTGGTTATGGCCTAGCATTAGAGTTAGCAAAAAAAATCCGCGCACAAGGAATAGCAGAGCAAGCAAAAACTAACACAAAACAAACCACAAAACAAGCTAAAGAAGTAAAAAAATAATGCTAGAGATTACACTAAAATTTGCAAATATATTGTTGCCTATTGTTACGATTTTGGCGTCATTTTGGATTGCTAAAAAGATTTTTATCCAAAGTGCCACTGTGGAGATAGAATTTTCTATGACGCAAAAAATAGAAAACTATTTAGATTCTAATGCTGATAAAAATTTGGACGAAAATGGCATAACGCTCGCTAAATTTAAAATTTTAACTGCCCTTGATTTGTATTACAAATACTATATGCAGGGCTATTTAAATAAAAAAGTAGTCGATGAAAATAATGCAATATATCAAGGGATTATTGACGAAAATATGGATATTATCACACAAAATAACAACATACATAAATACGCTGTGCAACATAGCAATATCTAATCTTATGAAAGGAGGTAGCAAATGCCAAAGATGAAAACAAATCGCGGGGCGGCAAAAAGATTTAAATGCAAAAAAAATCTTATCAAACGCGGCAGTGCGTTTCGCAGTCATATATTGACAAAAAAATCGCCCAAGCGCAAAGCGCGACTAAAATCGCCCCATTTTGTGCATAGCGCGAATATTGATTCTGTGAAAAATCTACTTTGCCAAGCGTAGCGTTGTGGCATAGATTTCACAATGTGGATAAATCGCTTAATGTGGAGCGTTTATAAGGCTTGCACATTTTAAAATGCACAAAAAATGCGAGTAAAAAAGAGAAGTTTCAGTCAAAGTCCCCCTTAAAAATGCGTAAAATAGATTTTTACAAATACGCAAAAAGGGAAAGATTAACTCTAAAACAATAAAAATAAGCGCAGGGATTTTGAGGCGTGTTTATGGGCTTTATGAGGCTATGAGCCAAGATAGAATATGTCATTCATCGCAGGCGAAATAACCGAAATAATCTCACAAATACGCCCAAAAGCACAAGCGTGAAATAAGAGTTGCACCTAAAAAAGGTAAAGGAGAAACAATGAGAGTAAAAACAGGCATAGTGCGCCGTAGGCGACACAAAAAAGTCCTAAAACAGGCAAAAGGCTTTTATAGCGGGCGTAGGAAGCATTTCCGCAAGGCAAAAGAGCAACTAGAGCGAAGTTTGTGCTATGCGTTTCGCGACAGGAAGCAAAAAAAGCGCGATTTTAGAAGTCTTTGGATTATCCGTATCAATGCCGCGTGCAGAATGCAGGATATAAGCTATTCTAAGTTTATGCACGGGCTAAAGCTCGCAAATATCGAGATGGATAGGAAGATTCTCGCCGATATGGCGTTAAATGACATTGAGAGCTTTAATAAACTCGTGCAAAGCGCAAAAGGCGCAATGAAATAGCGCGATAGCAATAGGACAGCATTGTTTATCGTGTATTGCGCATAACGGTGATAAAGCTAACGAAATTATGGTTAGCTTTATCATCACAGCAATAAATAGTATTGACTATTCAATACAAAAGGGCAAGAGTGAAGCTGATTAACTTGCTTGACTTCTATAATCTATACAATACAAACAACATAACCGAACAAATCAAAATATACTTAGAAATCATTCATAGTAAAGATTACGAGTTAGAAGATGTAGCGTTATTATGTAAAAATCTTAAATCGCATACTTCTCGTTGTCATATCTTTGAAAACTATTACATTTATTTATAAAACCCACTACCTTTTCACAAACTCAAAAATTCCTACCACGCCGTTATTTTTGTATTCAGGGATAGAATCTAACTTGTCTTTATACACCTGCAACGCACCATTTTTGCGCTCCATACACATAATCGTCCCAAAACCATCGATATAGCTAAACTCCGCGATGTCCATCTTATCAAGCGTATCGATGATGATCTCTGGGCGAAATACGCGGTGGGCGTTAAAACAAACCTTGCTAATTTGCCCCACAGGGACACTAAAATATAACCTCCCGCCCTTTTTCAAAACGCGCTGAAATGCCTTCAAAGCGCACTCCCACGCATCTGGCTGGATTTTATCACCAAATCGCCCAAGCCCAAAATGCTCCACGCTACAAAGCGCGGAGATAGATTCTACACTCTCATCTTTGATATATTCTAAATTTGTCGCATCTGCTTGGATATATTCCACGCCACAGGGACGATTCCCCCCCCCCGTTTAGAAATGTGGTGTTAAAATCATTTGACATTTTGCGAATGTCAATAAGCACGATTTTTTGCTTTTGCGCTAGTAAATGCGCAATAAATCCCCATACGCTAGAACCCACATCATAATGCACCGCAGGGTGATTTTCTAGCACTTTTCGCGCACCCCAAATATCTTGGATAAAGTAAGAGTTATCGATAACTCCGCCATTTTCCGTGTATTTGTCGCCTTTGCAAATGTAGAGATTTTCCTTTTCCATCACAAAGCGCGTATCGTTATTCAGGCGTTTATACTCAGCCATATCGGCTTGAATCTCGCTATCACTCATCATTCTTACATTGTGTGGCGTTTTTATAATCCCAATTTGTCGCAAGATTCGCTTTATCTCGCGTTTGATTTTTTGTGCAGTTGTCATTATTTCTCCTCTCATTGTCTTAGTCTTAATCCACATTAAGCGGATTTTCTCTATCAATTTTAATGGAAATTGATAGGGTTTTTGCGCTTTGATTTTGGAATTATATCCAAGATTTTGTTCTCTTGTTTGATTTATTAGTTTTTTAATCTGGCATTTGTTGAATCTAATATAACTACTTTTAGACAACACGAAATCTCGCCCAAAAAGTTCTCCACACAAATATAAAACATATACAAAAATCATCTTAATTGTCTTGATTTTACAATCAGTTTTTATGATTTGGGTTACGATTGGTTTTTAATAATTATTTTGAGGTGGCTTAAGCGGTGTATTTTTTTACTTTAGTTGTATTTGCAATTTGTAAATAATATCAATATAAGATTCATTACTATTCAAGATATTTAAAAATGATGTTTTTGAAAAAAGCGAAAAAATCATATCAATGAGATTAAAATTATCAATTCGTTTTGCAACTAAAACAAATGCAAGGAATACAATATGTGAAGTATAGAGTAACCAATTTGAAAGAAGCCAAAAATCTTACCTTACTTAAAAACTTAAAAGCAACTTCATTTTAGATATAATGCCAAAATCAAATGGCAAGATTTATACCAATCGTGGTATAAAAATGATAAAAATAAGTCGCTTAAGTTGGGTTTAGCCACATCAGACCAAAGGAAATCAAAATGACAAAATCAAAACGACAAAATGATATAAATAGCGCAATCAAAACTGCAAAAACAAGTGCGATTTTGCCTATTTATGCTAGGCAAGAGGTTGTCTTTGAGCGCGGGAGGGGCGTATATCTATATGATACGCTAGGCAAAAAATATTTAGATTTTGGTGCGGGAATCGCAGTAAATGCGTTAGGATACGCACACAAAGACTTCACAAATGCCCTAAAAAAGCAAGCTAGCAAACTGCTACATATCTCAAATTTATACTACAACACCCTTGCGATAAAAGCCGCAAACAAGCTAGCAAAAGCATCGCATTTATCAAAAGTATTTTTTACAAATAGCGGGGCAGAAGCTATCGAGGGCGCACTAAAAGTAGCAAAAAAATACGCCTACAACAAAGGCATAACCCACCCAAAAATCATCGCTTTTAAGGACTCTTTTCACGGACGCACTTTAGGCGCGCTATCCATCACGGGCAATGAAACTTACCAAAAGCCATTTAAACCTTTGCTAGATTGGGTAGAATTTGCAGAATTTAACGACATAAAAAGTGTGGAAAATCTTATCGCCAAATACGCCAAGTCAAGCAACGCAAAAGATTCTAAAATCTGTGCGATAATCTTAGAGCCTGTGCAAGGAGAGAGCGGGATTTTGCCTGCGAAAAGGAAGTTTTTGCGCGATTTGCACCATATTTGCAAAACTCAAGACATACTACTTATCCTAGATGAAATCCAATGTGGTATGGCACGAAGTGGCAGTATGTTTGCCTATCAACAATACGGAATAATGCCAGATATTCTCACTACTGCAAAGGCTTTGGGCTGTGGCGTGCCTGTGGGGGCATTTGTGCTAAATCAAAAAGTAGCCCAACATTCGCTAGAAAAAGGCGAACACGGAAGCACTTATGGAGGGAATCCATTTGCGTGTGCGGCGGTTAGCAAGGTGTTTGACATATTTGAAAAACAAAAGATTTTAGAGAGAGTAAATGCTAATGCTCCATTGCTAAAAAATGCCCTAGAATCAATGAAAAGCAAGTATAGCGTTATCAAAGAGGTGCGCTCTATGGGGCTACTAGCAGGGCTAGAGCTAGAAAGTAGCCTAAAGATAACCCAAATCATAGAATCCGCTCTCAAAAAAGGGCTTATCATCTTGCCCGCAGGCAAAAATACTCTGCGCTTTGCCCCACCGCTAATCATTAAGCCCAAGCATATAAAGCAAATGCAAAAAATCCTAGAATCTGTGTTTGATGATTTTGCTTAAGCGGTTATTGCAAATGCAGTGTCGGTATTGATAAAAGATTTTTGTAAAATCCACAACCAAAATCCACGATATTTTAATCTAACGAATATTTATACATAATTTGTAGATTAGATAAATATTTTCGATACAATGCCTAAAATTTTTATCTTTGTTTGATGATGTTTAAACGACAAAATCAAACAAAAAAATAATAAAAAGCGAGGCAACGACTATGAATAATCTTAAAATTACATTGTTTTGGTTTTTAAAATATAGTGAGTTTGTTTTTCTTTTTGCTTATAAAATCTTGGCTCAATTTAACTTAATCAAAAATCTTACTACAAAAATTTGTGCTTTTAGTGTCGCGTTTTTAGCTTCTTGTGGCTCTGTATGCCTTGCTGAAAGTAGTGGCGCATTTATCGGGGCTAATTATGGCTATGGTGAGTTTAGACAAGTTACTAGCGGTGGCGGACTTTCATTTATGGGTGCTACTATCAATGCAAGCGAGCGCACAACGATAAAAACCGATAGTTTTAGTGTAGGATTTTTGATGGGGTATAAGCATTTTTTTAATCCATATTTTGGATTTCGCATATTTGGGGGAATTGATGTGTATGTGCCTGAATTTCTAAGCGATGGGCAAAAAGAATATGCGACTTTGATAACTTATGGTGCAAATTTGGATTTGCTTGTAAATTTTATCGCAAAAGAAAAAGTAAATTTTGGGATTTTTGTAGGTGGTGGCGTGGGTGGAAACACTTGGCTTAGCAAAGAGATTGAAAATATAAAGCAAGATATAAAAGCTAATAATATGGGGTTTAAAGTAAGACAGAGTGGGCTTGATGTCGCGCTAAATGCGGGCTTGCGCGTCCATATCGCTAGGCGACACGGCATCGAGCTAGGGGCTAGATTGCCATTTATGCCTATGGTGTTGCTAAATGAAAATATCACTCAAGCAGGGCTAAACACAAGCATAAAGATAGAATATAGACACGATTATAATGTGTTTGGCAGATATACTTTTATGTTTTAGATTTTATGTTTTTAGGTTAGGTTTTTTAGACAAAAAGATTTTGGTATTTGAGACTTTGTGAAATGATGATTTTACAAAATCGCGTTTTACAAAATTGCGTTTATTTGGTAGATTTTTTGATACTTTTGGATTTTTAGATTTTAGTATGGCAAATTTAAGTGGGTAAAGTCATTGCGAGCCGTTGTATTTTAGATTTAAATACAATGCGTGGTAATCCATAAAAACAAAAAAACATTGTCATACTAAGTTTTTGCAAGAAGCCGAAGTATCTCAAAAATCTAAAAATGCAAATAGAGATATTTTGCTACGCTAAATATGACAAAGAAATTAGCACGAGGTGGATTAAATGACATTATTTCCCTCTCATGTGCGGATTTGCAAACCTCTTGCCCCCACCTCCCCACTTAGCACGAAATTGTAGGATTTTGCAATTTTTTAACATAAACCAAAAATGGTGTGGTTTTTGCTTTTTAGATGTTTGATTCTAGTTTGGTGCTAGCTCTCTCCTAGCACGCAGACTAGACATCACTTAGCGACTTTTTTATAACTTTTTAAAAACCTCTTGCAAATACACAAAAACAAACTTCCAAAAAACCGCCAAAATAGCAAAATCCACACAAATCACAACGCAAAATCACACGACAAAAAACAGCCAAACAAGACAAAGGCTTAAAGCAAATAAAAAACAAAATTTATGGATAATTTATAAACGAGAATAAGTGATAATGCTTTCATAGCGAAGTAAAAAGAAATATAACCGTGTGGCAAAAATCATAAGCACAACAAAAGAAGTAAAAAAATAGCAATAAAAAAAGGCGAGGGGGTAGCCCGTGCTACCAATCCTCGCCTACAAATGCCTAAATAAAATACTTGCCAAAAAACACTGCCTAAAGGCACAAAAAGCGTGCTATAAAACTAGTCCTTTCGATTTACAAACTCATCGACTTGCTTTACAGCTTCTTCTTTGAGCTTTTTGGCATAGTCCTCTCTAGCTTCGCTTACTAAGTCCATAGCCACTTCTTGGAGTATCTCATCTGAAACCCTTGAGTAGATATTATCTAGCACAAACCTTCTTACAACCTCCGTCCTATACGGCTTTAGCTGCTCCATCACGGCTTGCACTATTTCATCGACATACTCATCATCAAAATGCCTATCGACTTTTTTACGGATTTTAAATAACGCTTTAGCATACATATCCTCGATGTATTTTTCGCCGAGTTTTTTTGCTAGCTCGCGTTTTTTCTTAGGATTTAGCTCCCTATTAAAATCCTCCATAATCTCATCTTCCATACTCACAAAAGCCCGTGAGTTGTCGAGCTTGACTATGGTGTCATATAGCTGGTCTTCGACTAGCTCATAGACTTCATCGATGATTTCTCGTTGTAGCTCAGATAGCTCGCCTTTGGGCAATGCCCCGTTATTTTCGTTGTTTGTTTCGGCATTAAGCGTTAGTGTTTGCTCTTCGTTTTTTGAGTTTTTCCATCTATCGATGACATATACACCGCTTACAACGATGCCCACAAAAAGCGCGACACCAACCACAATGCCAACAAACGCAGTTTTCGTTTTCATTCAAACCTCCTTATTCAAATCCGCCATTCTTGGCTATGACACTTCCTAAAATCTAGGCTAGATTTTAGCTAGATTCTAAAAAGTGCGTATAGTTGTTACCATATCGTTTAGTTTTTATAAAACTTTTATCTTAGGCAACAACTCATTGTAATGTTTTTTCATTTTTGAGTGTTGTCCCTCTATGGTTAAGCAGTTTTTCGTCTTGCTTAGGACTTTAAGTGATTCTAGCTTGGGGCGCAAAACTAACTTGCAAATCAAACCCACTTAAACTAATCCCCCAAAAAACCGACTCCATTTATCTTTGGATTCTTATTTAGATTTTGCATTTGAAAATCTACTAAAATCCCAAAAAGAGCCTTCATTTTTACTTGCTTTTTTGTTTGGGAGGTTAGTTTTTGGGTAGGCTATTTTTTTGCTAGCCTGTTTTTGGTTGCCCTGTCGTTAAAAGCACTTTTGGTAAAGGGACAAGCGCAACTAGCTTGATGACCTTTGTCATCAAATGCTGCGTGCAATGACTCGCCTTTGCGTAGGTTGTAAAGATACAACTTGTTTTTGTAGCATACAAGCGTTTCGCCCGAAGTGTTAGAATCCTTAAACGATGCGCTTGTTTGACAAAACATTTTGTCAGAGGAGATTTCGCCTGCGATTTCAAATACAGAAAAAGCATTTACAAAACTAATGCCCGCGAAACTTACACCTACCAACCATACAGCTACTGCTGTTATACTCAACTTCCCTAGCCTCATAGCTCTCTCCTTAGAGACATTCAGTCTATCTCCTGTGTTTTCCGCTAAAATCTTTTGTGTGCAGGTTTTGCACCAAAATCTTTCATTTAGGACAGACACAAGACAAAGCTCCTCAATGAACGCGGCTTAAAACAGAGTCTGCGAGGGGCGATAAAATCACCGCTTTAGCTAATCTATATGACTACCCAAAGCGCAATCACCTCGTGGCGTTTAAGCAGTTTATCCTCTTGCTTAGGAGGAGGGTTTATTGTGGTTTTTGTTGCGCTAGCTTTGTTTGTGTCCCATCTTGGCTTGTTTTTGCGCTTTTATCCTGCTTTTTTGCCACTTTTTGCTTTTTTTGTTTTGGCTTGCTGTTTGTTTTCCCAAAAAGGCTTATTGCTTTGACTTTTGCTAGCATATTTCCACTATTGCAAGCGCAGGCGATACTGCCTATCTCTGGGATTATGGGGGTTAGCTCTTGGCTTTTTCTTGTGTTGTAGGTGTAGAGTTTGTTTTTGTAGCAAGCGATTCTATTTGCGCTACTTAATTTTGGCGGATTGCCCTTTTTGCCTACGGCAAATGAGCAAAAATCTGGCTTTTTGCTTCGCTCTTTTTTTACATTTAGATTTTGTGAGACTTCTAGCAAATCTAGTGCGCTAGCAAAGCCTGCTAGAAATATTAGATTTATCAATAAAATAAGGGGGAATTTTCCCATTTTTTTACTACGACAAAAATCATACATAGAAACATACATAGCTCTCTCCTTAGAGACAATTTTTTGTTTCTCATTATGCTAGACAAAATGAGAAAAATCTCTTTTGGCATACTAGCTATGTAGGCTAAGTAGGCTTAATAAAAAGGTGGCAAATTATCGTCCTACAAGGGATTTTGATGCTTTCTTATAGCTCTGCCAAAAGACAATTTTAAAGAACTTTTCTTTAGCAGTTTATCCTCTTACTAGGGAGGAAATTTTCTTACTAGAATTATACAAAAAAAAAAAAACGATTCCTTAAAGGCGCAAAAAAATGTTAAAAAATTTTTGCCATTTTTGTAGAGAAAAGCCACAAATGCCCACGCAAACGAAACTAGCAAACACAACAAAATTTAACCAAAAATATGTAGAAAATATACACATTTTTCGCACGATTTTTGGGCATTTTTGGCTATCAAAATTTGACATCAAAAAGGCTAGAACATATCCACAAATTTTTGCTTAAAAAATGAACATTTCTATGGGATTTAGATGAGAGGTTTTTTGGTGCTTTTGTGGTGTTTAAAAAATATTTTTGCCATATCGTTTAGTTGCAAAAAACAAGCGGGACGCGGTTTTTAGAAAATCCCGTCATTGTGAGCAGATTTGGCGAGCGGATTTTGACAAAATCGGCGTGGCAATCTATTTTTGGATACTTCGATTTCTTTTTTTGTCTAAATATGACAATATATAAAAGTAGGCTATGTTTAAGTCCGACAAGAACCCACCCCCTAACCCCCTCGTGCTAAGGGAGGGGGAACAAGAGAGTAGCGACCCCGCAAGGGAGGGGGGTTCTTTGTCGTCATTGCGAGCGGATTTTGATAAAAATGCGTGGCAAACTATAAAAACAAAAAAACATTGTCATACTGATGGAGCGTAGAAAGCGAAGTGTCTCAACTAAGGAAATAGAGATATTTTGTTTTCTTGCGAAATCTTAATATGACAACTTACTTTGTCATTACAAGCGACCGCAACGCGTGGCAATCTATAACCAAAAATTACAAAAAGCGTTATTTAGCAATGTTTAATTGTGGATTGCCACGCGATTTTTGTCAAAATCTGCTCGCAATGACAAAAATTCTTGTTTGACTAAAGATTGCGCAAAATCTTACAATGACAAAATGTCGCGCAAAATCTTATCGCAAGATTTTGCGAACTGATTAAAATTGCTAAAATCGTGGTATCTATCCCAATCTGTCCCAAAATACACTAAAAACACTCTGCCTAAATTTTGCCCAAATAATGTGCCACGATAGAATCTATGCTATAATCACGGGTCTTCAAAACATAAAGATTTAAGCAAAAGCAAAATCGCTACAAAGATAACAAAAACGCCCAAATCCCCACCAAAACAACAAAAAAACAAAACACGCCAAAACCACAAAAGGACACCAATGCTTAGTTTATCTCTGTCTCTAAATGCCATACTAGCGATTCTTTGTATCATCGCTATCGTGCGGGCAAGGACGCTAAAATCTACCCTGCAAAACACCCAAAATCTCCTAGCCAACTCTACAAAAGAATCCCAAAATCTAGCCCAAGAAAAAGCCCATTTCCAAGCCACTTTGCAATCAGCACAGCATTTTCACGCACAAGCCCTAGAGGACAAAACCTCCCAAATAAAAGAGCTAAGGCAAACCCACAAACTTGAGCTAGAAAATCTCCAAAAACAAGCCCAAGAAAACCTAAAAACCCTAAAAGAAGAGCTAGAAAAAAACCTCCAAAAAAACATACAAACCCAAAAAGAAGCCCTGCTACACCAAAACAAAATCGCTTTAAATAAGGATTCTAGGGAAATGCTAGAGGAGATTTTTAACCCCATAAAAAAAGAAATAGAGGATTATTCTAAGACATTGCTACAAAATGAGGCAAACCTAAAGGCAAATATTTCTCATATCTTTGAGTATTCGCGTAAATTAGGCGAGGATGCAAATAGGCTAGCAAAGGTGCTACAAGGCGATAAAAAGGTGCGGGGGAATTTTGGAGAGCTACAACTAAAAGCGGTGCTAGAATCTAGCGGGCTGCAAGAGGGGGTAAATTATGAGATTCAAAGTGGTTTTAATGAGGAGGGAAAGCGATATATCCCCGATGCGGTGGTGTATTTTGACAAAGACAAGGGGATAATCATTGATTCTAAATTTTCGTTGCCAAATTTGCCTGATTTTGATAGCTATGCAAATGATTTAAATAATATGGGCTATGAGGATTTGGGCGATTTGGGTTATGGTGGCGCGGGTAGCGTAAATGCTACAAAAAAAGCAGGACAAAAAAGCCAAAATGAAAACAACGCGGATTTTAGCCACGACTCTTTTTCAAATCAAAAAAACCAAAATCCACATAAAAATGACAAAGATTCTAGCCCAAATGATAATGCCCTAATCACAAATCCGCTCTTGCAAGCCCAAATCGCAAAAAATCTAAAATCCCGCATAGATGAGCTAGCAAAAAAGCCCTATAAAAAATTTAAATCAGCAAATCCCGCGTTTGCAAAGGCACAAATCTCAGAATTTATCTTGCTTTTTGTGCCTTATAACAATATTTTAGATTTGGCACTAAATGCCGACCCGTATATTTATCAATACGCTTACCAAAGGGAAATCTACCTTACCACGCCACACACGCTTTTTATGGCGTTAAAAACCATTAGCATTAGTTGGGTGCATATACAAAGCGATGAAAATGTGAAAAAGGCATTTGAGGAGATTGGTAGGTTTTATGATAAGTTTGTGGCGGTTTGCGAGGATTTTGAAAAACTAAAAGCACTTTTGTCCCAAGCCCAAAACAAAAGCGATGATATGGAGACAAAGCTAAGTGGAAAAGGCGGGCTTGCTTCAAAGTTTGAGCTATTAAAAGATCTAGGGGCAAAGACAAAAAAATCACTAGCTAAAATCCAAGAATCTAGCGACAAACAAGGCGAGGCACAAAAAGAGGATTTAGACAAACTAGACAAAACAAAAATCATCGACAATGATGAAAAATGGGCGTTAGTAGAATCTATGGATTCTAAAGAGCTAGCAGAGATTAGAGAGGAGGGGGATATTCCACAGATTTAGTTTGGTTTGGCTAGATTTGGCTTAGCTGTGGTGGTGGATTTTTGGTTTTTGGGAGTTTGAGGATTTGGGGATTTTATTAGCTTTTTGCGCTATTTTTATGATTTTTTACGATGTTTTTACAATGTCTATGTGGTTTTAGGATTGTTTATTAACGCTTTTTTTGCGTTTGTGGATTAGAATTTGCACGGCTAAAAATACCAAAATCTAAAAAGCAAAATCGTTGCGTAAATCTAAGCAAAAAGGAGAATCTACAATGATACAAAAATGTCTTTTTCCAGCTGCAGGCTATGGCACGCGATTCCTCCCTGCCACCAAGGCAATGCCAAAAGAAATGCTGCCCGTGCTAGCAAAACCGCTTATACAATACGGCGTAGAGGAGGCTTTGAGCGCGGGGTGTAAGACGATGGCGATAGTAACGGGGAGAGGAAAGCGAAGCATAGAAGATCATTTTGATATAAGCTATGAGCTAGAACACCAAATCAAAGGAACGGATAAGGAATTTTTGCTAAAAGAGGTGCGCTCCCTTATCAATCAATGCACCTTCTCATATACTCGCCAAAATGAGATGAAAGGGCTTGGACACGCGATTTTGACGGGAGAGACACTCATTGGCAATGAGCCTTTTGCGGTAATTTTGGCTGATGACTTGTGCTACAATGATAATAAAACCGTGCTAGCCCAAATGGTAGAGCTATACTCTAAGCATAAATGCTCCATAGTGGCGATAGAGGAAGTCCCGCTAAGCGAGGTAGATAAATACGGGGTAATCGCGGGCGAAGAAATCGCTCCAAATGTCTATCGCGTAAGCAAGATGATAGAAAAACCTAGCCAAAATGAAGCCCCATCAAATCTCGCGGTCATCGGGCGATATATCCTAACTCCTGATATTTTTGATATTTTGCGCGTAACGCCCCCGGGCAAAAAAGGCGAAATCCAAATCACCGATGCTCTAATGGAGCAGGCAAAAAATGGACGCGTGCTGGCATATAAATTTGCTGGAAAGAGGTATGATTGTGGGAGTTTGGCTGGGTTTGTCGAGGCAATAAACGCTTTTTATGAGAAGCAAAAAAATAAATAGATTTTGGTTGGTTTTTTAAAAACGATTTTGCTAAGGCACACTAGATAAAAACACACTTAAAAAGGGCAAAGAATGTATAATCACGGATTTTTCGCGCTATTTTTGATTATTGCGTTTGTGTTTGGGACGATTATGCTTGTGTTTGGGGTGGTGGCGCGCTCGATGTTTGGCGTGCGTCCGCCTAAGCCAAAGCAATTTAGCCTAAAAGATTTTAGGGAGCTTATACCCACTGCAAAAGATCAAAAAAAAGCCCTAGAATTAGTAGATATGTTTATCAAAAAATTTAACATTCTAGCCCCTCAATCCCCACAAAAACAAGAATGGCTTGATACGGTAAAAGAGCTAGTATCGCTTGATAGCATAGACACAGACAAAGCTGCTGAAGTGCGCGAGCGGCTAATCTCAAAAAATCCAAACTTGCAAAATGATATTACGCAGCTTGTGGGAAACGCGCTAAAAAACAAAAAGGCGTAAATCTAATATTTTTCTACTGCAAATATAAATCTTAAGTATGGCTAGATTTTCACTCCACAAAACAATCAAACAAAGTAAAATCCATAATAAAATCTAAAAATAAAATCTTTTTTACTGCCTTGTTTTAAAAGCGTGGGTTATGGCTATGGCTATGGCATCGGTAATATCAAGTGGTTTTATCTCGCTTTTTATCCCCAAAATCTGTCGCACCATAAAAGATACTTGGGTTTTATCAGCTTTTGCCTTGCCTGTTATGGTTTTTTTGATTTGCAGTGGGGTGTATTGGGTAAAGCTACCGATTTCTTGGAGGATTTTTAGGGCGATTGCGCCACGCATCTGGGCGAGCTTTAGCACGGATTGGGGATTGTAAGCAAAAAAGACATCTTCTAAAGCCACAGATTCTATGGGTTTTGTAGCTTTGTGTGCTTCAAATATAGAATCTAGGGCGTTTATGCACTCTAGGATTTGGGATTGGAGGTTTGATTTGGTGATTTTTATAAATCCTGCTTCGATTAGATTTATGGATTTGGCGTTTGATTTGGTGGATTCTATGATGGCATAGCCACAATTTCTACTGCCCGGGTCAATGCCTAAGATTTTCATTTATGTCCTTAAATATATTTTTGAAGAGGTTTAAAATGGTGTTTTTTAAAAAAATGGCAAATATTTAAGAAAAATTTGTTTGATTATATCTTTTTCGTGGTGTTTTTAGAACGATTTTTGCTTTTTTGGTGTATGTTTTTTGCGCATATTTGTAGAAAATCAAAATGGTGTGAAAAAGTGAATAAGCCAAAAAAGATTTTTATATAAATATTCTGTGTGCGCGATATATGAGCGTTTAGAAAATCTAAGGAGTAAAAATGGTTTGGGACAAGGTGCTAGGTGTGCTAAAGGAGGAAATATCAAATTTTGATTTTGAGACATACATATCGCTTATAAAATATGATGAAAACGCTTCAAAAAGCAATGTATGCGTGCTTATCGTGCCAAATCCATATATAGAAAATTGGGTAAAAAGCAATTACGCGCTAAGGATTGCGCATATTTTTGAAATGCTAACTAAGACAAAGCCTGAAATCCGCTTTAGCCTATCAAAAGATAAAACAAGCACCAAAAAAGCGCAAACAAAGGCAAAATCTAATAGTTTACAAGTATCATATCAATCCCAATATACTTTTGAAAATTTCGTAGTGGGGGATTCTAATAAATCAGCTTATACGATTGCCCAAATGGTGGCAAATACGCAGGCAAAGGCGTATAATCCCGTGCTTTTTTATGGCAACACGGGGCTTGGCAAGACGCATTTGCTTTGTGCGATAGGGAATTTTGTCCGCGCAAGTGGAAAAAGTGTGATTTATCTCACAACAGAAGAGTTTATGAATGATTTTTCTAGGCATCTAAATACCGTGGGAATGGACGCTTTTAGGGATATTTATCGAAATTGTGATTATTTGCTGATTGATGATATTCAGTTTTTGGGTGGGAAAATGAGCTTGCAAGAGGAATTTTTCAACACTTTTGAAGCACTTTATAAGACAAATAAACAAATCGTAATGACAAGCGATAAATTGCCAAAGCAAATTCAGGGGCTAGAGGAGAGATTGCGATCTAGGTTTGAGAGCGGAATGCGGATTGATATTCAGCCACCGGGCGTTGAGACAAGGATCAAAATCATAAGCCAAAAATGCGTGGATAACAAAATCTCAATGGATAAAGAAATCATAAACTACATAGCAGAACATATCAGCGAAAATGTCCGACAAATCGAAGGCGTAATCGCAAAAATGCGCTTTCACAACGCAATGACAAGCCAGCCTCTAAGCGTAGAAATGGCAAAGACCGTGCTAGATGAAATCCTAAAAGAAAACCAAGAGGAAGTAACCATTGATAAAATAATCCGCGTAATCGCAAAAGAACTAAATGTCAAAATCAGCGAAATAACAAGTGGCTCTCGTGTGCCAAAAATCGTCCAAGCTCGCCATATCGTGCTATACTTCATCAAAAATTCTGCTAGCAATATGGAATCTATGAGTAATGTGGCTAGCCGACTAGGGCTAAAAAACCACGCCACAGTCAGCAAAGCTCTCGCCAAAATCAACAAACAAATCGAAGAAAGCCAAGAATTAAAGCATTTAATACTAGATTTGAAAAATAAAATGCAAAATGAAAAAAATCTATAATGTGAATATAATAAATTTTGGTAGAATTACAAACATAGCAAAAAAGCGGTTTGAAGTATGAAAAAAGTGTGTGAATGTGGCGTGTAAAAAATGGCACAAAAATCTAGCTAAATCTAATAAATCTCATAGCAAATCTATGATTTAGGTTTTTTTGTAGTGGCGATGAGATGGGATTTTGCAAGGGTTTTTCACATATTCACACCCTCTACTAATACTGCTAAACATTTAATTTAAAAAAGGAGCAACGCGATGAAAATCACGCTAAATAAGTCAAACTTTGAGATTGTCCTAAACAACTTCCAGTCATTCTTAGACAAAAGGGATTCTTCACAAATCACTTCGCATATTTATCTTGAGACTACTGATGATAAATTGCTACTAAAAGCTACGGATTACGAGCTTTCAATCCAATCAAAAATAGACATTCTCCAAAAACACGAAGATGGGATTGCTACTATCGAGGGTAAAAAGATTGTAACAATCATAAAGCAACTAAAAGATGGAGAAGTAACGCTAGAATCTAAAGACGCTCAAATCTATGTAAAGCAGGGAAAAACTACTTATAAACTTGCGACATTTAATGCGAGTGAATATGATAATGCGACAAAATTCCCCGAAATAAGCGAGCAAGATAAGCAAATAAACTTAGATTCTGCGAATTTTATCGATTCTTTGCGAAAAGTAGCGGTAGCTTCTGAAGGGGCAAACAAGGACAATCATAGAGTAGAGCTTACAGGTGCGCTTTTAGATGTCAAAGACTATCAGTGCAATTTTGTCGCCACAGATACGCGCAGACTTGCTATTATCCGTCATTCTACGCAATCAGTGAGCGATTCTCTATCATTGATTATCCCAAAAAGGGCTATTTTGGAAATCACAAAGCTGTTTTTTGATGAATTTGAGATATTTTTCTCTGAAACTATGCTTTTTGTCCGCTCAGAAAACTATGTGTTTTCTACCAAGCTCATAAATGGCAAGTATCCAGATTATGAAAAGATTATCCCAAAAGATTTTGAAATCAAGCTAAAATTGCCAAAAAATGACATTATAGAAGCGATAAGGCTTATAAACCCGCTCGCTACAAAGATGAAAATCACCATAGATTCTAATGGAATCTCTTTTGAGTCTATGAGTATGGAAGAATCAGAATCTGCTAGCACACAGCTAGAAATCAGCCTAGATATGAAAGATGAGCTTACCATAGGTATGGATTCTAAATATGTGCTAGATTTTCTCTCATTTGTGCAGGGAAATGAATTTGAGATTTTGCTAAATGATGCAAATCTACCATTTTTGTTGCAAGATGAAAACTACTCTACAATCGTAATGCCTGTGATTATTTAATTAGTTTTTTATATTTAGACAAATATTAAACAGGGCATTTAGGCTTTTTTAAGAGAATCTATTTTTTAGATTCTCTTTGTTAAATTCTGCTTTCACATACTTTTTTACTCTACAACTTACACAAAGGATTGCGATGCAAAATGTTTCTTATACGGGCGAAAATATCAAGGTTTTAAAAGGACTAGAAGCGGTGCGAAAACGCCCGGGAATGTATATCGGTAGCACGAATATCAACGGGCTTCATCATATGGTGTATGAAGTGGTGGATAATTCTGTTGATGAGTCTATGGCTGGGCATTGTGATAGAATCAAAATAACGCTTACTTTAGAGGGGAGTGCGATTATTGAAGATAATGGACGGGGAATCCCTGTGGATATTCACCCAACTGAAAAAATCCCAACGGCAACGGTGGTGCTAACCGTGCTTCACGCGGGGGGGAAATTTGATAGTGAAGTGTATAAAGCATCTGGGGGGCTTCACGGGGTGGGCGTATCGGTGGTAAATGCGCTATCTTCAAAGCTCATAATGACAATCAAAAAAAATGGAAACATTTATCGACAAGAGTTTGCAGAGGGCAAGCCTACAAGCGAGCTAGAAATCATAGGAGAGACAAAAGAGAGGGGGACTATGATTGAGTTTTTCCCTGATGGGAAAATAATGGAAGTGCTAGATTTTGACAAAGATGTGCTTTTGAAGCGATTTAAAGAAATGGCTTATCTAAACAAAAATCTAACGATTGATTTTAAAGATGAGCGCGATGGCACGGAGGCTAGCTATCATTTTGAAAATGGTTTGGTAGAGTTTATCGATGATATAAACAAAAGAAATGCCATTCTTGGACAAACGATTTATTTTAAAGGTGTGGAGCAAGAGACAGAAGTAGAAATCGCCCTAACCTACAATGAGGGATTTGATGAAAATGTGCTTAGTTTTGTAAATAATATCCGCACGCCAGATGGCGGGACACACGAGGCAGGATTTCGCGCTGCGCTCTCACGCGTCATCACAAACTACATAGAGGCAAATGCAAATGCACGCGAAAAAGATGTCAAAGTAACGGGCGAAGATGTGAGAGAGGGGCTTGTGGCTATCATCTCTACACGCGTGATAGACCCGCAGTTTGAAGGGCAAGTCAAAGGCAAGCTAGGAAGCTCATTTGTAAAGCCAATCGTCCAAAAACTCACTTTTGATAAGCTAAGTAAGTTTTTTGAGGAAAATCCAAATGATGCTAAAAATATAATGCAAAAAGCTCTGCTAGCAGCGCGTGGAAGAGAAGCAGCAAAAAAAGCACGCGAAACGATGCGCAAAAAAGAGAGCTTTTCTGTGGGGACATTACCCGGCAAGCTCGCTGATTGTCAAAGCAAAGACCCTGTGGAATCTGAAATCTATCTAGTGGAGGGGGATTCTGCGGGTGGTAGCGCAAAGCAGGGGAGAGATAGGCGTTATCAAGCGATTTTGCCTTTGCGTGGGAAAATCTTAAATGTCGAAAAATCTCGCCTAGATAAAATCCTAAAAAGCGAAGAAATCAAAAATATGATTATTGCTTTTGGCTGCGGGATAGGCGATGAGTTTAGCTTGGAGCGATTGCGATACCATAAAATCATCATTATGACTGATGCTGATGTCGATGGTAGCCATATTCAAACACTTTTGATGACATTTTTTTATCGTTATTTAAAGCCTTTGATTGAAAATGGGCATATTTATATCGCACAGCCTCCGCTATATCGCTTCAAAAAAGGCAAAAAAGAAATTTATCTAAAAGATGATAAGGCTTTGAGTGAATATTTAAGCGAAAATGGCATAGAAAATTTCACATTTAAAGGCATTGGCAATAAAGAATTGCTAGAGATTTTGCGATTTATTGCGCATTATCGCTCTACGCTAAAAAGCCTAGAGAAGCGATATGCGATGATAGAAGTGGTGCGATATTTGATAGAAAATCTAAAAGAGGGCGGGGATAAAGATTTTGCTAAGTTGTATGAAAATATAGAGAAATTTTTATCTAGCATAGAGTGTAATATTTTGTCAAAAGATTTGAGGGAGGATTCTATCACGCTGTATGTGCAAACAAGTTTAGGTTTGCTTGATATAACCATAGATGAAAATCTATTTAGCGACCCGCTTTTTGTGGAGGCAAGGCATACTTATCATAAGATAAATGAGCGAGATTTGGCGTTTTTAAAAGATGAAAATGGTGTGAAAAAAGATGTCATAACTTTGCTTGAGGAAATCGAAAATTCTGCGAAAAAAGGTGCTGATATACAGCGATATAAAGGGCTAGGCGAGATGAATCCAGAGCAACTATGGGAAACTACAATGACACCTACTGATAGGACTTTGCTTCGCGTGCAGCTACCAAGCGAGGAGGAAGCAGATAGAATCTTTACGCTATTTATGGGCGATGAAGTAGAGCCTAGAAGAGAATATATCCAACTACACGCAAAAGATGTCAAACATTTAGATGTGTAAAAATGTGATTTGTAGGATTAGTCTCTTTTAGTTTTATTTAGCCTAAGGAATGGGGAAAATCTATGATTTAGTTTTTGATTTATTTGGTAAAAATTTATTTAAGGAATAGCCGTGTTTAATTTTTATAAAAATTCTACGCAAGTGATTGATGGCGTGGAGATAGTAGGTGTGCCTAGCTTTGATTTTGTGCTATTTGTGGCGTGTATTTTGGGTATTTTTTGTGGTGTTGGGCTGTATTTTTTGCCAAGTGTGATTGCTTTTGTCCGCGCTCATAAAGATAAATGGCTTATTTTTATCATCAATTTCTTTTTTGCTTGGACGGGGATTATGTGGTTTGTGGCGTTTATTTGGTCGATTTTCAGTAAAAAAGAGTAAAAACTTTTAGTATTTTTTAATCAAACTGCTAAGCAATTTTTGTTTGTCATACGAAGATTTTTGCTAAAAAACCGAAGTATCCAAAAATAAAATATTACAAATATTACAAACGCATTATTTTTGTAAAAATTTTGACATAAAATCTAAGCAAAATTTTCATTAACGCTTGATTTTGCTTATAATGTTTGTGAAACAATGAAAAGTATTAAAATTAGATTTTAAGTGATTTTTGGCGTGTTTTTGTGAGTTTTAGAGATAGATTTTGTAAGTTTAAGAATTTAGATTTTATAGAACTATCAAAAAAAAGCCTTGAGGCAGAATCTAAATAGATTCCAAACTCAAGGCTTCAAGGTTTTTTGTTTAAAACGCGTTTGGCAAGATTTTGCTAAAAAAGCGTTTTTTACAAAGACGGATTATCTACCGCGCACTATGATTTTGTCGCTTTGATAAAACCAAAGGGTAAATAGCTTTCTATCTGCGCTTTGGACTGCGGTGATTTGACCTTTTTCGATGGCATCACTTAGTGTGCATTTGCCAAAGCGAAAGATTCCAAAGAAACTTCGGCAAGTAGCCACACCTATTTTTGCTTGTCCTTGTGGGACTTCAGCGGAAGTGATGTTGATAGGTGTATTTACCGCGCAACCTGTCATCATCATCACACCTAATCCAGCTGCAAAAGCGAGTGCAAGACATTTAAACGAAAGAAATTTCATTTCGTGCTCCTTAGAGAAAAAAATTTGTTCTGCTTTGCTTAAAAAATGCAAGATAAATCATATTTTGCAAAAATTTAAAAAAACAAAACTATTTATTTTATCCCCCCCCCCAATTAAAAATGGCTTAAAAATATAAAATTTTTGAAAAATGGCTAAAAAAATGGATTTTGTGGATTTATTTTTAAAATTTTAAGATTGCTTTATTTTTTAGCGTAGATTTTAGGTTAGATTTCTATCTCTACTCCCACAGGGCAGTGGTCGCTCCCTAGTATCTGTGGATAGGCTTTGAAGTCGTTGTAGATTTTGGCGTTTTTTAAGGCAGATTCTAAGGATTTGGAGCAGAGGAAATAATCAATCCTCCAGCCCACATTGTTTTTTCTAGCTTTGCCAAAGTAGCTCCACCAGCTATACGCACCCTGCAACTCGGGGTAGAAATGCCGAAAAGTATCGATAAATCCAGAATTTAAAAGCGCGCTAAATTTCTCCCTCTCCCAGTCGCTAAAGCCTGCGTTGCCCTTAAACTTTATTTCGCCATTTTTGTCTTTTTTGGTGCAGTTTGTTTTGGGGTTTGCCAAATCGATTTCATTGTGGGCGACATTTAAGTCCCCGCAGATTATCACGGGCTTTTTGCGCTCCAAATCTTTGAGAAACGCGCGGAAGTCATCTTCCCACGCCATTCGATACTCTAGCCCCTCTAGCTCGCGTTTTGAGTTTGGAGTATAGACATTTACGAGGTAAAATTTCTCAAATTCTGCGGTGATGATTCTGCCCTCATTGCCCCTGCTGTGCTTTTGAATGCTATTTTTGTGAAAATCATTCATTTCGTAGCGCACATTTAGAGGTTTTATTTTGCTTAGCATTATCGTGCCTGAATAGCCCTTTTTGTCCGCGCTATGCCAAATCTCTGCATAACCCAAAGAGGTAAAATCAAAATCGCCTTGCTCTTTTTGCATTTTGGATTCTTGGATACAGAAAATATCGGCATCTATTTGCTTAAAAAACTCCATAAAGCCCTTATTCATACACGCTCGCAGTCCATTGACATTCCACGAGATGAGGTTTAGCGTTGGCATTTTTATTCCTTATAGTGTTAGATTTTAAATAAACTTGGGATTATAGTAGAATCTATGGTGATTTAAGATGAAATTTACACAATTTTGGATAAAATACCCGCTTTACTTTTTGTAAAATTTGCTTGCAAAATCTGCTTTAGATTTTGTGTAAAATGTTCTTTTTAGTTTTTTAGATTTATAAAATGGCTCGATAGCTCAGTCGGTAGAGCAGGAGACTGAAAATCTCCGTGTCGGTGGTTCGATTCCGCCTCGAGCCACCATTACTTCTTTTTCTTTTTTCCCTCATTTTTTATTATTCTAAAATCCTTGAGTGTTATTGTTTGATTTTTAGATTCTTTGTCTTTTTCACTAAAATATCGTATAAATAAATGGTGCGACTGCGCTACCTTGCCCTAGCACGATTAACGCGCCTAAAAATAGCATTATCAAAATCACAGGAAAAAGCCAAAATTTCTTTTGCACTTTTAGAAAAGCCCATAATTCTTTTAAGATACTCATTTTTTACTCCCTTTGTGTTATTTTTCTTATCATTGCGAAAAAATCCGCAATGTTTTTTGATATATTTTATACCCACCCCCTAGCCCCCTCGTGCTAGGGAGGGGGAAATTTTAGATTATGCCTTTTTGTTCCCCCTCCCTTGCGAGCGGATATTCATCACATTCCCCCTCCCTTGCGGAGGGGGTTAGGGGGTGGGTAAATCCATTAAAACTGATTTTTCATACTTGTGGGCGCAATCTCGCGGATTTTAAAAAGGCTTTGTGATTTATCTTTGCTTTGAAATGCCAATTTTAGCCCCAAAATATCACGCTTAAAAATGCGAAAAATTATCCCAAGTGGCGTAAAAATCCCAAAAAATATTAAAGCCAAAATTATGCGCGAAATCACAAAGCCCATAATATTGCCAAATGTTAGCCACGCTTTATAAAGTGGCACAATTACGCGCGGTGTAGCCAAAAGTGCAATGCTTATCACTGCCCCGCACAAAGCCCAAATGCGAATAGTGTCGTGGCGCACAATCCCAAAGATTAAAAACACCGCGAAAATCCCCGCCCAAATGCCCAAAAATACGCGCAAATCACGCTTTGAAATATTTTTTATTTTGTCCCCTTTATTTTGTAGCTTTTGATTTCGCCATTTTTGATTTTTTGGGCTAAAAACTCTGCAATTTTTTCATTTGCTAACCCATTTGAGTGAGTATCCCAGCGTGAAACGCGGTATTTAAAATTATCAAAATCTCCCCTTTTTACACGCTCCAAATCCTGCGGATAATCCTCTATCATCTCGCTTAATGCGTAAAAAGGAACTTTCATTTTGCTAAAATTTGCCTTCAACACTTCATCGTATTTATCCAAAAACTGCGCGTGCATATCGTAATCCCAAAGCACGATATATAGCGGGACACCATATTGCGCGTTTAGTTCCTCTTGTATGCGCTTAACTATTGCAAAATAAAGATTTATTTCATTTGGAGCGACTTTATAATAATTTGGATTTGAAGCAAAGCCGATACCCCACCTTTTCACAATTTCCTCCGATTTTAAAGTAGTTTCTTTGCCCGTAAGACTTTGTTTGATATAGGATTTGTCAAATTTGCCCTGCAATCGCACTATATCTTTGAATGTGTTGTGAATCTTTTTGAAAATGCTTATATAGCGCACGGGTTCTTGTGGGCGTGGCGTGATTTTGGGTGGATTTTTTTGATAAAATCTAGCGTGATTGTATTCGCCATCTTTGTAAGTCCCAAAATATCGCAAAACCCCTTGCGAGTCTAGGCGATAATGCGCCCCCAAATATGCCCCATACGCCCTATAAATATGATGTGGTATCGCCTCATAAATAGCGATAAATTCCTCGCATTTCTCCAAAATCTTTTTATCGATTTGAAATTCTAATCTCGCTAGTGCCGTATGCGCCCCAGACCCATTTATGCCAAAATTTAAGATTTTATAGTCTGGCAAATTTTGTGCCAAAAAATATTCTAGCGTTTTGTCGCTATCTACTGCACTGCCATAGGCAAATGAGCCACCATAAATGGCTATGCACTTTTTAGAATTTACATTATTGTTTGGTGTTATGCGGTTGCCGTATTCATCGTGCTTATAATGCGCGTCATAGATTATTTTATCATCAACTACAAGCTTTGCCCTGCCCTCATATAATGGACTATTTGCATAGCCCAAAATCTCGTGCGGACGCGTCATTTCGGCTTTGTTTTGACTAAAAAACAACCAAAATTCCGCAATACCTAAACACAAAGGCACAACGCTAAAATATGATAAAAATAGCTTTATTTTCGTGCGTTTAGCGCGAAATGCAAAAAATACACATAGCCCAAATACGCAAATCCCTATAATACCAAATGGCACGAGATTTAGTTTTTCAATCTTTGCGCCATCGATTGTCAAAATCACAAGGCTAAACGCTACCAAAATGAGCGCGGATTTTAGCAATGTGCGATTATATCGCCACAAAATCGTAAGCGCAAAACCAACAAAACTAAGCAAAATATAATAAAAAATGATTGTTTTTAGCAATGGCATAAAGTCGCTTTTATATTCTACAAATCCCATCTCGGCGGATTTTAGCGTGTCTAAATCCTGCGTGGTGCTAAACTCAAAAATCCTATCGTGCGTAGTTTTCACTTCGCTAATCGCGCTTTTGTCGATAGATTCGCTCCATAAAATCTGCGTGATATTTATGTGCGTGATATTGCGCTGATAGCGAAATAGCGGATTTGAAAAGCGCAATTTTGCGCGGTATGTAAAAGTTTGTGGCGCGTTTGGATTTGTGGCTAAATCAACGCTTGAATCTATCGTATTTTGGGTTAAATCCTTTTCAAAAAACACTTGTGCGGTGTCAGCGCGATAATGTGCAATAACGCTTAACACTATCCACGCGACAAGGGCGAAAATCGCCACAGAATTTAAGGTTTTTACAAAGATTCGCAATACCTTTGATTCGCTCCAAATTTGCGATATAAATCGCTCTATAAATTTTCTAATCAAGCTCATATTTGTCCTTTATATTTTGGAATTTGGTGAGATTCGCGCTTGGCTGGGCAGATTTGTATAGCAAAAAATCCTCGATTGCTAAAATGTCCATTTCAGTTCCCATAAAGCACGAGTATGAATCAAGCGGAGCGCACACGATAGGCTCTCCGCGCACATTAAAACTCGTATTTACAAGCACTGGGCAGTTTGTAAGCGCATAAAATGCCGAAATTAGCTCGTAATATCGCGGATTTGTGGCTTTATGCACGGATTGCACTCGCGCGGAGTAATCAATATGCGTAACGGCTGGAATCTCACTTCTAGCGACATTTAGCTTTTCAATGCCAAAGAGATTTTCTTGCGATTCGCTCATTTTGTAGCATTTATCTTTTGCCACAGGGGCGACAAGTAGCATATATGGCGAGGGGCAATCTAGCGCGAAATACTGCGAAGTGGCAAAATCTAGCACACTAGGCGCAAATGGGCGGAAACTCTCTCGGTATTTTATTTTTAGATTCATAATCTTTTGCATAGTGGGGTTTTGTGAATCGCCCAAGATCGAGCGCGCTCCAAGTGCGCGGGGACCAAACTCGCACCGCCCTTGATGAAAGCCTACGACTTTGCCATTCGCTAATTCTTTGGCGATGATTGCTTTTAAGTCGTGCCATTCGTGCTTTTCATAGATTGCGTTTTGAGATTTTAACACTAATTCAACCTCATCGTTGCTATATGAAAGCCCTAAATACGCACCTTGCATTGAGTCTGCAAAATCGTCATTGCGAGATTCGGCAACACCGAATCGTGGCAATCCATTATGGAGACTCTGCGCGTTTTGCGAATCGCTTACTTGCAACGAATCTGCATTGATTCGCTTTTCCGTCATTGATTCGCCTTGTGATTTAGATTCGCTTGATTTGGATTGCTTCGTTGTGTTCGCTTCGCTTCGTGCGCCTCGCAATGACGAAGCAGGACGCGAATCTTGCGAATCGCCTCGCAATGACGAAGTAGTTTGAATCCTGCGCGGATTTCCAAACTCCATATAATGCAACGCCAAAGCGCACCCTAGCGCACTTCCTGCATCGCCACTTGCTGGTTGAATCCAAAGCGAATCTAGCAATTTT
This sequence comes from Helicobacter sp. T3_23-1059, assembly GCF_053654515.1. Lineage (NCBI taxonomy): Bacteria > Pseudomonadati > Campylobacterota > Epsilonproteobacteria > Campylobacterales > Helicobacteraceae > Helicobacter > Helicobacter sp. T3_23-1059. The sequence goes on from NZ_JBSIUV010000002.1 coordinate 76,931, forward strand.
TCTTCGCGCACGAGTTTGTCATAAATGATTCCATTGCCTACGCAATTTAGCGCGACACCACCGCTTAGACATAGATTGCGCGATTTTGTGAGTTTTGCCGTAGTTCGCGCCAAACGAAGCATAATTTCGTTTGTAACGGCTTGAATACTAGCGGCTATATCAAAATGGATTTGCTCTAATTTGCCCTCGCCTTCGCGTTTTGCCCCGCCAAACAACGCGTCAAATTTTGCATTTGTCATTTTTAGTCCGCTTAAAAAATCAAAATAATCCATATTTAGCGCGAAACTCCCATCATCGCGCAAATCGATGAGATTTTGCAAAATCAAATCCTTAAATTTTGGCGTCCCATAGGGCGCAAGTCCCATAACCTTGTATTCGCCCGAATTTACCTTAAATCCCAAATAATAAGTAAATGCCGAGTATAGCAGCCCAAGCGAATGCGGGAAGTGGATTTCGCGCAAAATTTCTATGTGGTTGCCACTCCCTTTGGCAATAGTCGTAGTCGTCCATTCGCCCACGCCATCGATACTTAAAATCCCAGCAGATTCAAAGGGGCTAGGGAAAAATGCCGCGCTTAAATGCGAGATATGATGCTCGGCAAAGTAGAGATTATTTAGGACTTTTTGCTTGAAAGATTTTACTTCGTGCTTGTGCTTGTGCGGGTAAAGATCGGCGTAGATTTTGGCTAACTCACGCGCAATGGTTTCTTTTAAAAATAGTTTGGTAGATAGCCACAAGGGAATTGCCTTAATAAAGCTAAAAAAGCCCTTTGGTGCGGTGGCAAAGTAAGTCTCTAAAATGCGCTCAAAGCTCAAAAATGGCTTGTCATAAAAGACAAAATTATCGATAGAATCAAGGGTGAAATTTGGGCTTTGAATCGTTGGATTTTGTGGAAAATCTTGTTTTGTTGGGTTTAAAGTGGATTTTGAAAAAGTGTTTGAAGTAGAATCTAATGCGTTTAATGTGAAATTTAAGCTAGATTTAAGGTTAAGCTGTTCTCTCTCTCTCTGCTTTAAAGCCCAATAAATTCGTGCTATTTATGTAGTTAAGCGCGGATTTTATCGCTAATGCGGGGAATCTATCATCTGCTTTTTTGCGCGATAGTCGCTCTTCTTGCAGGGCAAAGATTATTTTTTCATCGTCCAAAATCGCTATCGCGCTATCGTGGTAATACGCGCTAATGCCTAAAGTAATCATAATTTGCCTTTGTTGTAAGTGTTTTAAAATAATCGATTTGAAACTTTAGCTAGAAATTCTTAATAGATTTTGCTTTTTTAATGTTTTTGAGATGCTTTGCTTGAATATGACAAAAGTTTTTATTTTTTAAGATATGCTTTTTTGTGTCTTGTCTGCGGAATTTACAATGCCTAACAATAACAATTTTTGGACAATTTTTGTGACGATTTTCTATGACTCGTTTTAGCAAGTTTTGTGATGATAAAAACCCTAAAATACAAGCATTTCGCGTTTGAGTTTGTTTAGCAAATCTATTTGGGCTTTTAGTTTATCTACTTCTTCGTTTAGGTGCTCCCACACGGAGTTTTGAATCCCCTCTGGCATATCCATAGAGCCTCGCTTTATCATTATATAATCCACAAAACTAATCTTTGCCATTCCTAGCAAGATAGTGATTTCATCGCGGATTTCCTCGATATTTGCGATGATTTCGTTGATTTTTTCAAACATTTTCGCTCCTTTTTTAGATTTTGTGTGTATCGCTGTATTACAAAAAGCAAAATTGCTAAGCTAATCTCGCGTTATCCCCGCATCTAGCAGGGTGTGGATATGTAGCACGCCTTTTAAAACGCCGTTTTTATCGGTGATGATAAGTAGCTGGATTTTGCTTTGCTCGATGATGGCTAGGGCTTGGCTAGCTAGTAGGTTTTCATCGTTGCAAGTTTTTGGATTTTTGCTAGCGTAGTTTAGCGCGCTAGATTCTAGGCAAAAATCCTCACTCATCATCGCCCTGCGCAAATCCCCATCGCTTAAAACGCCTATTGGTTTTTGATTTTTATCCGTGATTATGGCGTTGCCTAGTCGCTTTTGGCTCATTTCTATGATAGCTTCTTTTAGCGTGGTTTTTTCGCTGATTATAGGGAGGTTGTCTTTTTGCATTATGTCTTTGATTTTGACAAAAAGTCTGCGTCCTAGCGCACCTCCGGGGTGCAAAGAGCCAAAATCTTGTTTGCTAAAATCTCTAGCGTGCATTAGGCACGCAGCTAGGGCATCTCCCATAGCAAGAGTTAGCGTGGTGCTACTCATCGGAGCACTTTTGATAGGGCAGGCTTCACTCTCTACAAAGATAGGCAAAAAAAACGGCGAATACGCGCTTAGAGCGCAATCTTTTGACTTGCTCATAGTGATGATTGCTTTTGCGCGGGATTGTAGATGGGGCAGTATGGCTAGCACTTCGCTAGAAGTCCCACTATAACTAATAGCTAGCACAATGTCGTTTTTGCCTACCATACCCAAATCCCCGTGCAATGCTTCGCTAGGGTGCAAAAAAAAGCTAGGCGTGCCTGTGGAGGCAAGAGTAGCTGCGATTTTGCTAGCGATATGCCCGCTTTTGCCTATGCCTGTGATGATTAGTTTGCCATTTTGTGAGGTGGATTCTAAGATAAGAGAGATGATTTTTTGTAGTTTGTCATTTGGTAGGATTTGTCGCAATGATGAGGCAGCCTCAAGCAATGCTTTTGCCTCATCTTGCAAGATATTTGAAGCGATTTGACTAAAATCTAATTTGCTAAAATCGTTTTTCAAGGGTTTGTTCCTTATTGACTAGACTTTGATTGACTAGACTTTGATTTTGCTAAAATCTAATTTGCTAGATTTTGCTTTATGACTAAATTCCCTAGCAAAATCAAAGCAAGATTTATGCCGTAAAGATGTGCATCATTATCGCGGGGTATTTTTTTAGCTTTTTAAATAGCAATTTGCGGACGATATTTCGCAATTCTGCTTCTAAATGCCCCTTAGAATTCATCGTTTCTTTTTTAATCGTGCGAATCGCCATTTCTAGCGTGCCTTGCACTTCTTTTTCTAGCTCTTTTTGCTCGTTTTGATTTGCTACGCCTACCATTTGGATTTCAAGTGAGCGGAGTTTTTGCTCGGATTTTGAGACAAATGCGACAATGCTAACTATCCCGCTATCTGCCAAATCTTTTCTATCTTGCAATGTGGGTGCGTCTATCTCTTTGCAGGCTTGGTTGTCGATAAAGACTTTGCCTGATTTGACATTGCCGACTTTTTTTATGTAGCTTGGATTTACTTCGATTTGGTCGCCATCTTCCATTAGCAATATATTTTTCTCTGGCACGCCACATCTTATGGCGGTGTCTTTGTGCTTAGCGACATGGTTGTATTCGCCGTGCACGGGTAAGAAAAATTTAGGCTTTATGAGGCGGAGCATTAGTTTTTGTTCTTCTTGTGCGGCGTGTCCGCTTACATGGATTTCGCTAAAATCTTGGTAAGCCACGCTCGCACCTGCTTTCATAAGGAAATTTAGCACGGCTGAAACGCTTCCTTCATTGCCCGGTATGGCTTTGGCTGAGAGGATTATCAAATCGCTAGATTTGATTTTGATATGGCGGTGTTCATCAGTTGCCATACGATATAGCGCACTCATTGTTTCGCCTTGTGAGCCTGTGGTAACGATTAAAATGTCATTATCAGGGTATTTTTCTACTTCGTGAGCTTCGATGAAAATGTTGTTTGGCAAATCTATGTAGCCTAGCTCGCGTGCGATTTCGATATTTTTTTCCATAGAACGGCCGATGACACAGACTTTGCGTCCGTATTTTAGCCCATAAGTGATTGCTTGATAGACGCGGTGGATATTTGAGCTAAATGTGCTCATTATCACGCGTCCTTGCGCGCTTTTAAACAACGCATCAAATGTCGGTCCCACAGTGGCTTCGCTCTGTGTGCAGCCGCTTTTGTGAGAGTTTGTCGAGTCGCTAAGAAGTAGCATAACGCCCTCTTCGCCATAATGCGCTAGTCGGTGCAAATCTGTGGGGAGGTTGTCAATAGGCGTGTGGTCGATTTTGAAATCCCCTGTGTGTAAAATGATACCTGCTTGGGTGCGAATCCCTAACGCGCTAGAATCAATAATAGAATGCGTGATATGAATCCATTCGATTTCAAAATCGCCGATTTGGACGGGCTGGCGTTTTTGGACGACTTTTAGCATCGGGCGGAATTGTTTTAACCCGTGCTCATCAAATTTCGCGCCTATCATTCCTAATGCTAGAGGCGTGCCATAAAGTGGAAATTGTAATTCTTTAAAAAGATACGGGACTGCGCCTATGTGGTCTTCGTGGGCGTGGGTTATGACTATGCCTGCGACTTTGCTTTTGATAGAGTGCAGGTAACTAAAATCTGGGATAAGAATATCCACGCCGTGCATATTTTCTTCTGGGAAACTCATACCCACATCGATGATAATCGCGCTATTTTCGCTCTCCATCACCATCATATTTCCACCGATTTCGCCTAGTCCTCCTAGTGGAGTGATTTTGATTTTTTCTTTGGTGGAGAGGTCTAGTTTGTTGTGTGGATTTAGGCTATTTTTTTGGATTCTCGTGTTTGTCTCTACGCCTTTTTTTAAGTCTTTGTGAAATTCTAAATTGCCTTTTTCTTTTGCGCCCTGCACTTCTCTAGCCCCACCTCTAGCCACTCTGTTTGAATCTTGGATTCCTTGAAATCTAGAGTTTGGAAATTGTCTTTTTTGTGGTGGATTTTGGGTGTTTTGTGGGTGTTGTGAGCTGTGGTGGGGTCTGCTTTGGTGGTTTTGTCGTTGGTTGTCGCGCTCTTTTTTGGAGTTGTCGTTTCTGTCTTGGTGATTTTGGGGATTTTGTCCGTCTTTTTTGCTAAAGCGAGAGAAAAATCCTCTTTTTTGTTGTTCGTTGTTTGTGTTGTTGTCCATTTTTTATCCTTTTAGATTTTGTGAAGTTTTGTGAAAATGTGGTGATATTCCTGTGTGCAAAGCTCGTGCGCCCTTGTCTCTAGAGGTAAGCTAAGCGTAGCAAAAATTTCCTCTAATATGCTTTTTTCATAGCGCGTTGCTAGGTTTGAAAACAGCTTTTTTCTAGGGGAGGAAAAGGCAGTTTTTAGCAAGTTTTCAAACTCATAAAAATCTAGCTTAAAATCTAGCGTGGCATAATGTTGCCCTCTGGCTTGGCTTATTTTGTGATTTTTGCGTAGGCTAAATACCGATGAAGTTACCTTTGGCATAGGCTTAAAAGCCTCTTTTGGCACATCAAAAAGCCACTTTATCTCGCCTACGCTTTGTGCTAACACAGAGAGAGCGCAAAATCTGCTATCCCCGCTTGTAGCGCAGAATTTGTCCGCGACTTCTTTTTGCGTCATCACCACAAAGCCCAAACAAAACGGGTCTTTTAGCGCGGTAAGGATAATGCGCGTGGCGATGTAGTAGGGGAGATTTGAGATAAGCACATAGGGCGTGCTAGCAAGCCAAGAGGTAGTCGGGCTAGATTTTAGATTTTGCGGGGCTTTTTTTTGATGGCTATTTTGTTTGGTTTTTCCCTGCTTATTTTTGGTTGTTTCTTTGCTTTTTTGCGCATCTATGGCAAAAGGCAGGGATAGCACATCTACTTGCCTCAAATCAAAATCATTTGCTAGATTCTCGCTTTTAAATCGTTGCAATACAAAAGAACACAGAGTCTCATCAATCTCATAGGCTATGAGAGGGGCGAGACTCAAAAGCTGAATGGATAAATCACCCAAGCCAACACCGATTTCTACAAGAGCTAGATTTTGTGCTTTTTTGTCTAAAGCCTCTGTGCTAGAATCTGTGCTAGAGTGCGTATCAAAATCTCGCAGATTCCTCCCTCTATTTTCTTGTGGGGATTGCGTTATTTTGGATTCTAGTGGCTTTAGTGCCTTATGCTCTAGCGAAGCTTTAGTGCTTTTGTATAGCTCGGAGCTTGCTTGGAGGATTTTGTCTATGATTATAGAATCTTTTAAAAAATTCTGTCCATAATGCTTTTTGGGTTTAATGTCTTGGTTTGTTTGCATTATGTTTTTTCTGTCTTTTGCTGGAAAATCCTTTTATAAATGTATGCCTGTGTTGTTTTATCATTTTGTGTGATTGCACCTTGTAGTTGTGGCTTGAATGTGGCATCTATTTATAAAAGTATTTTGCATTTTTGGGAGGTATTGTAGCGAAGTTTTTGTTAATTGTGGCTAAAGTTTGTCAAAAATACATATCAAAATGCGTAAAATAGCCTAAATATATCCCTAGTATCGCCAAAAAATAGGCAAAAAGGACTAAAAAATGCTATGATTGCGCATAAAAATTTGCGTTGTTTTTGTTTGGTTTGATGCAAAAAGCGCGTGTGAAAAAAGTAGATTTTGACAAAAAAGTAATAACAAAAGGAATCTAAATGCTAGCAAGACGGATTATCCCCTGTTTGGATATAAAAGATGGGCAGGTGGTAAAGGGGGTGAATTTTGTAGGACTACAAAGCGTGGGCAATCCTGTGGAGCTAGCAAAAATCTATAATGACGCTGGGGCTGATGAAATCGTCTTGCTAGATATAACGGCGTCTTTTGAGCATCGAAAAACTATCGTGTCGCTATGTGAAAAAATCGCAAAAGAAGTGTATGTCCCGCTAACCATTGGCGGGGGAATCTCTAGCCTAGAAGATATGTATGCCCTGCTAAATGCTGGCGCGGATAAAATCAGCCTAAATAGCGCGGCGATAAAAAATCCTAGCCTAGTGGCGCAAGCAGCAAAACGATTTGGCTCTCAATGCGTGGTGGTGGCTATCGATACGCGCTCATCAAGTGAGAATCCACACAAAAAAGAAGTGTATATCAAAGGTGGGCGAGAGAGAGTGGAGCTGGAGCTGTGTCAGTGGGCAAAAATCTGCGAGGATAATGGCGCGGGGGAAATCCTGCATACGAGTATGGATACAGATGGGACAAAGGTGGGATATGATTTGGAGGGGTTAAGGGCATTGCGCGAAGTGGTGGATATACCTATCATCGCGTCTGGTGGGGCTGGCAAGATGAGCGACATAGCAGAGGTATTTGAGCTTGGAGTGGCTGATGCGGCATTGGCTGCGAGCATATTTCATAATGATGAGATTTCTATCGGTGAACTAAAAAGTTACCTGCATAGTCGTGGTATCGCGGTTAGGATATGAGGGTGGATTTTAATGTTTTTGTGTGGTTTTGTGTGCGCGTGGTGGATTTTGTGTTGTTGAAAAATTTTATGGTTTTTTAAAAATGGGAGTGATATAAATGCTAGTATGTGCTGGGAAAAATGAAAATCTATGCTATGCCACGCCTATAGGTGTGGGGCTAGTGGAGGCTAGCTTGGGGCTAGCTAGGCTATTGCTAGGCGGGGCGAGGGAAGTGAAAAATATCATTTTTGTGGGGAGTGTTGGGGCGTATAGCAAAGAGATTTTGATAGGTGATATGTTTTTTTCGGTAGAGGCGACACAGATAGAATCTAGCTTTTTAAAAGGAGGGAGCTATACGCCGATAGACAATGTGGTAAAAATGGAGGAGGTGGATTTTGATATTTTTGGGGTGGTTTTGGGTAAAAAATTTTTTTGCGACAAAAATAATGCTATGGGTAATGTCGCGGATACGGAGCAAAAAAATGCAAAAAAAAATGTTTCATATGAAACATTTAAAACATTGGCGCAACAAAATGTAAAAAAATCTAGCGCGATAAAAAGACAGATAAAAAGTGCAGTGGTGAATTCTTCAAACTATATAACGACTGATGAGGGGGTGGCAAAGCAAATGGCAAAGGCTGGAATCTTGCTAGAAAATATGGAATTTTTTGCCGTGATGAAAGTGGCACAAACTTTTGGTGTGCCTGCTATGGGGATTTTTTGTGTAACAAACTATTGCGATGAAAATGCGCATAAGGATTTTTTGGAAAATCATAGCGAGGCAAAATCTAGGCTGGAGGATTTGATACAAAATATATTGCCTAGAAGCTGTGAAAACAAATAAATGAGCTGCCGATGAGTAAAAATCAAAGCACAAGTCTAAAAAATCGTGAGCCTAGCAAAATCAATATTTATGGTTTTGCTTTGAAAGAGCTAGAGGGGATTTTGACTGATGGATTTTCCTATGAAAAATCTGCGCAATGTAGAAAATCCGCGCTAGATTTTGCCCAAAAACTAGCTAAAGAGGAAAATCTAGCACAAACTAGCACAAAACAAAATCCACCACAAATGTCGCCACAAAAATCATCACAAACGCCACAGCAAAATCTTGTGCAAAATCTAATCCAAAAATTTCCACCATATCGAGCAAAGCAGATTTATAATTGGCTATATGTTCGCTATGAAAATGATTTTGCTAAAATGATAAATTTACCAAAAGATTTGCGCGGGATTTTAAGCAGGGATTTTACAGCGCAAAATCTAAATCTAATCACCAAAGAAAAAAGCAAAGATGGCACGCAAAAATATCTTTTTGAGGCAAGCGATGGGCATTGTTTTGAGTCGGTGTGTATCAAGATGCGCGATAAAATACACGATGAAAACGGCAAGATTTTAGCAAGTGAAAAATGGACTTTTTGCCTCTCTAGTCAAATCGGTTGCAAGGTTGGTTGCTCTTTTTGCTCTACGGCTCGAGGGGGATTTGTGCGAAATCTAAGTGCGGGAGAGATAGTCGAGCAAGTGGTTTTCCTAAAAAGAGATAACGCCCTAGAATCTCACAAACGAGTAAATATCGTGTTTATGGGTATGGGAGAGCCATTGCATAATTTTGATGAGGTGGTAAGGGCGATAAAAATCCTTAGCGAGCTAGATGGGCTGGCGATTTCGCCCAAAAGACAGACGATTTCTACGAGCGGTATCGCTCCGCAGATAGAAAATCTAGGTAAGTTGCATTTGGGGATTCAGTTGGCGATTTCGTTGCACGCGGTAGATGATGGACTACGAAGCAAACTTATGCCCATAAACAAGACTTATAATATTGAAGCGGTGATTGAGGCTGTGAGGCGATTTCCCATAGACACTCGCAAACGCGTAATGTTTGAATACCTTGTGATAAAGGATATAAACGATGATTTGGAGAGCGCAAAAAAGCTACTAAAACTATTAAACGGGATAAAATCAAAGGTAAATTTGATACTATTTAACCCGCATAAAGAGTCAAAATATCAACGCCCAGAAATGAAAAAAGTGAAAGAGTTTGCTGATTTTCTCGTGTCAAAAGGTTTGCTAGCTACCATACGAGAATCTAAGGGCGTGGATATTTCGGCTGCTTGTGGGCAACTGCGTGAGAAAAAACTGCATAACACAAAGCAAAATGATGACGGAAACAAAAACAATGATTTGCATAAAAATGTTTCATATGAAACATTTGTGAATGATTTGGATTCTAGTTTGGATAAAAAATATATTGACAAGGCAAACATAGATGCCTCTATAAAAACTACAATGCCTCATCATACTAGGATCGACAAAGCAAAATCCATATCAAAATCTACACAAAAGGAGAATCAAAATGGATAGTTTAGAGGTGTTTTTGCTTGTGTTTTTGCTACTAGTGCTAGTGGGTGGTATCGGTGGATATCTGTATTTTATACGAGATGATAAAAAAGATTAGCAAAAACCAAATGCAAAAAAATGATACAAAGTCAAATAAACAAAATAAAATAAGGATAAACAATGTTGGTGCATATTTGTTGTTCGGTAGATAGTCATTATTTTTTGAGCGAATTGCAAAAAATATATCCTAGCGAAAATCTTATCGGTTTTTTTTATAATCCAAACATTCACCCAAAATCTGAACACGATTTGCGATTGCAAGATGTGCGCAGGAGCTGTGAGATGCTAGGAGTGAGGCTCATAGAGGGGCGATATGATACAGATGAGTGGATAGAGGGTGTGCGTGGGCTAGAGGAAGAGCCAGAGAAAGGCAAGCGGTGTGAGAGGTGTTTTGACATTCGGCTAGAGCGAAGCGCGGAAGTGGCGAGCGAGATAGGCGAAGCGCGATTTACTAGCACGCTACTTGCAAGCCCTATGAAAGAGCAGGAGATTCTCTACACGCAGGGGGATATTATCGCGCGGGCAAAAAATTTAGATTTTGTCAAAATCAATGTCCGTGCAAATGGTGGCGTAAATAAGCAAAATGCGCTTGCTAAGCGAGACAATCTCTATCGGCAGAATTATTGTGGGTGTAAATACGCGCTAGAAAAACAGCGAGAAAAGCAGGGGCGATATAGCTTGGAAATGATGAGTGATATTGGCAGGCGAGATTTGCCTGCGAGCATTGAAGAGCGAATCGCAGTATTTGCTAAGCGGGACGCGCTAGAAAAACAGGGTAAAAAATATATTTTGACGCAGAGAAAAAAGCGTGTCTATCGCGTGCTAAAACATACGCTATTTGTAAATGGGGAGTCTGTATCTAACTATGTGCTAGCGCACTCTGAATCAAAAAAAGTGAAAATGGAGCTACTAAGCTGGGTAGAAATTTTGGTGGATTTGGGTAGGGGGTTGAGTGATGATTTTGTGGTGGATTCTAGTGTGGTGGAATCTTGTGATGAGGTTTGTCTAAGCGGGCAAGAAAAACACATACCCCATATAAAAAGGAATGCAAAATCTACAAAGATTTTAGAGGAAATATCCACAAAAGATAAGCAAAATCTAGCGCAAAAACACACCAAAAATGCTACCAAAATCACTATTGGCATTAGCCCAAAAGATGACACGATATTTTTGCCACTAAAAAGTTTTAATACCCTTGTGAATGCGAAATATGAGGGCGTGAGCGAGATAGCTAGAAACCCTGTAAAATACGAAAAAGAGCTTGATTTGCGATATAGGCTTTGTGGGTATGAGTCGATAAATCCTATCGTGGTGGTTGATGATTGTTTGTGTATTGGTGCGTTTGGAGCAAATGCTGATTTGGAAAATCAAAAAATGCTAGATTTTGCAAGAGAGGATTTACCAAAATCCACAAAACAAATTTTTGCAAGTCAAAAACACAAAATCCCCGCAAGTCAAAAATCTATCTCGCTTCATATAGAATCATTTTTTCAAGATGAAAAAGTGTTTGAAATTATAGAGATTGAATAGGTTTGGTGCATTTTGGATTTTGTGTGGCTTTGTGGTGGTTGTGTTTTTTGGGTGTTGCATCGTAAAAAATCGTGTAAAAGTTATCACAAAAGATTGTAAAAATGGATTTTGCAAACAAAAAATCTAAAAAAATGTGCTAAAAAATGCTAAATTTAACCAAAAAACATAAAAAATGCCACTATTTTATGCAAAATTATTATGAAATCCGCTTAAAATCATATAAAACATTATCAAAAATTGTGTATAATCTTGCGTTTTAGCGCAAATCTCAAACTTTTGGTGCGATTAGCAAAAATCTATCTAAAATCTATAAAAACCACTTTGGCAAAAATCTAGCCCAACAAAACAAAAATGTTTTGCGTTTTGCAGGTGTTTTTTGGTGGTTTTTGTTAGTAGGGATTGATAAAAGCGTTTGAGATATGGCGTATAAGATACACGCGATACAAGGTGTGAGCTATGAGCATAATGGATATTAACGCGATTAAAAAAATATTGCCACATAGATACCCGCTTTTGCTTGTCGATAGGATTACCAAACTAGAAAAAGACACGCTAATTGAAGGGTATAAAAATATCACGGCAAATGAGCAGGTTTTTTTGGGGCATTTCCCTAGTAAGCCTATTTATCCGGGAGTTATGATTATCGAGGGAATGGCGCAGGCTGGGGGCGTGCTAGCGTTTGTGAGTATGTGGGGCGATGATGTAAAAGCTGCGGAAAATAAGATTGTGTATTTTATGACGATTGATGGCGTGAAGTTTCGCTCGCCTGTGGTGCCCGGCGATAGATTAGAGTATCGTTTGAGTGTGCTAAAGCATAAAGGTGCTGTGTGGTCGCTTAGAGGGGAGGCGTTTGTAGATGGCAAGCTAGTGTGCGAAGCCGAGCTAAAAGCGATGGTGGCTGATAATGATAGCGCAGAATCTAGCACGACAAGTGCGACATAAGTAAAATCTATAAAAAATCTTGTAGGAGAACAAAAAGTGAAAGCACAAATCGCACAAACAGCCGTTATCGCAAATGGTGCGCAAATCGCTGATGGTGTGGATATTGGCGATTTTTGCGTGATTGGCGAGGGGGTAAAAATCGGCGAGGGGTGCAAGCTGTATAATGGCGTAACGATTTTGGGCGACACTACTATAGGTAAAAATAACACGATTTTTCCTTACGCAGTGCTTGGGACGATTCCGCAGGATTTAAAATATACGGGCGAAAAAGTCGAGCTAATCATCGGGGATAATAACATTATCCGCGAGCATTGTATGTTTAACCCCGGGACAGAGGGCGGGATTAGCAAGACAATCATCGGGGATAATAATTTGTTTATGGCGTTTGTGCATATAGCGCACGATTGTGTGGTGGGAAATCACTGCATTTTGGCAAATAATGCTACGCTTGGTGGGCATATCAAAATAGGGGATTTTGTGAATATCGGCGGAATGACGCCCGTGCATCAGTTTGTCCAAATCGGCGATGGGGCGATGATAGCGGGGGCTAGCGCGTTAAGTCAAGATATTCCGCCATTTTGTATGGCAGAGGGAAATAGGGCGGTAATCCGCGGGCTAAATAAACATAGAATGCGAAAACTTTTTGACAGCAAAGAGATTGATGAGATAAGTCATTTTTATAAGGAGCTTTTTGCTGCGGTGTCTATGCGAGAGTTTGCGCAAAAAACACTAGATTCTATGGAAAAATCTACCAAAAAAGAATCTATTAAGAAAATCTGTGAATTTGTGGTTGGCTCACAGAGGGGGATTCCATTGCGAAAAGTCGAGGTGGAAAATGCCTAAAATCAGTTTATTTGTGTTATTTGTGGCGGATTTTAAGCGAGGTTTGCAAATGGTGTGTCAAAATTTGCACAAAAATATTGGGCAAGTGGGGCTTATTTTTGCAAAACTACATAACACAAATAATGCGAGTAATATCGTAGTTTTTGGACTAGATTTTGGCTATGATGCCCAAAATAGCGCGTCTATAAAAACAAAAACTTCAAAAGAGAATCTATAATAGAGAGGCAGTGTATGAATCAAGCTGTTTGTAATTTTTGTGGAAACGCTATCGGAGAGCATAGGCAGGGATTGCGTGCGAAATATCCTAATCCAAACGATACAGGCAATGCTTTTGCGTTTATTTGTTTGCCTTGTATTAGCGCGATTTATAAGGAGTTTTTAGATCCGATTTTTGGCTCTAGGAAAATCTCTCTTAGCACGCAAAAGCAGTCTCTAAACCTTGACTTATCCCATAGCAAAGTGCCAAGCCCTAAGGAACTAAAGGCAAAACTTGATGAATATGTCATCGGGCAGGAGGAAGCAAAGAAAGTCTTTTGCGTAGCGATATATAATCACTACAAGCGAATCGCAAATAATTTGCAAACCCAACAATCTCAACAAACACACCAAAAAGTGCAGACTTCTTCTATGGCTTCGCCTATCGCGCAGGATTCTGCAGAATCTACAAATGATGATGTCGAAATCGCAAAATCTAATATCTTGCTTATCGGTCCCACAGGCAGTGGCAAAACTCTTATGGCACAGACTTTGGCTAGATTTTTAGATGTGCCTATCGCCATAAGCGATGCCACAAGCCTAACCGAAGCGGGCTATGTGGGCGAAGATGTCGAAAATATCCTAACAAGGCTTTATCAAGCCGCTGATGGCGATATAGAAAAGACGCAAAGAGGAATCGTGTTTATTGATGAGATTGACAAAATCTCTCGCTTAAGTGAAAACCGCTCTATCACGCGCGATGTAAGCGGAGAGGGCGTGCAGCAAGCGTTGCTAAAAATCATTGAAGGAAGTGTGGTAAATATCTCTGAAAAAGGTGGCAGAAAGCACCCAAATGAGCGGTTTGTCCAAATCGATACGACAAATATTTTGTTTATTTGTGGGGGTGCTTTTGATGGTTTGGGTGAGATTATCCAGCGCAGAATGGGGGATAATGTGCTTGGATTTGGACAGATACAAAAAACAAAATCCGAGCAAAAAGATGTGCTAAATCTAGTGGAGCCAGATGATTTGGTAAGCTATGGGCTTATCCCCGAGCTTATCGGGCGACTCCATATCATCGCTACTTTGCAGCCTATCACAAAAGAAGCGATGATAGATATTCTTACCAAGCCCAAAAACTCGCTTATAAAGCAGTATCAAAAACTTTTTGAAGTCGATGATAATGTCAAACTTAGCTTTGAAAAGGAGGCGATAGAATCTATCGCGGAGCTTGCCATAGCTAGAAAGACGGGTGCTAGAGGGCTTAGGGCGATTATCGAGGATTTTATGACAGATATTATGTTTGACTTGCCCTCGATGAGAGAGCACGAAGTTGTCATCACAAAAGAATGTGTCGAGCAAAAATCCAAACCATTGCTCATAAAGCACAAAAAAATCTCTAAAGTAAAAGGAGCGTAAAAGTGTTGTTTAACAAAGTCATAGGAATGTTCTCCCACGATGTGGCGATAGATTTGGGCACGGCAAATACCCTCGTGCTTGTCAAAGGGCAAGGAATCGTTGTCAATGAGCCAAGCATAGTAGCGGTGCGTGTGGATAGGTTTGATAGAGATGGCGAGATAGTCGCTGTGGGCTATGAAGCAAAGGAAATGGTGGGAAAAACACCTAATGGAATCCAAGTGATTCGCCCGATGAAAGATGGGGTGATTGCGGATTTTGATGTAACTGAAAAGATGATTCGCCACTTTATCCAAAAAGCGCATAATCGCAAGGCGTTGGTGCGTCCGCGTATAATGGTGTGCGTGCCTTATGGGCTTACAGGTGTGGAGCGCAAAGCTGTGAAAGAATCCGCAATGAGTGCGGGTGCTAGAGAGGTTTTTCTTATCGAAGAGCCTATGGCAGCAGCGATTGGCGCGGGATTGCCTATCAAAGAGCCTCAAGGGAGTCTTATCGTAGATATTGGCGGCGGGACTACTGAAATCGGCGTAATCTCTCTAGGCGGGCTTGTCATATCCAAATCCGTGCGCGTGGCGGGGGATAAAATCGATTTGGCGATTGTAAATTATGTCCGCAAGCATCATAATCTGCTTATCGGCGAGCGACTAGGCGAAGAGATAAAAATCGAAATCGGCGCAGCAGCCCCGCTAGATAATATGCTATCAATGGAAGTCAAGGGACGCGACCAAGTAAGCGGGCTATTAGACACGATAACGCTTACAAGTGAGGATATACGAGAGGCGATGAAAGATCAACTACGAGAAATCAGCTCTGCGGTAAAAAGCGTGATAGAATCCGTGCCTGCGGATTTGGCAGGGGATTTGGTAGAAAATGGGCTAACGCTAACAGGCGGTGGTGCGCTTATCCGTGGGCTAGATAGGTATCTAAGCGATACGATTAAATTGCCTGTGTTTATCGGCGATGAGCCTTTGCTAGCGGTGGCAAAAGGCACGGGCAAGGCATTAGAAGAGATAGATGCTGTGTATAATACGGCAAACTATCAATAAAAAATCGCGCAAAATCTAAACTACGATACGCTAACTAAAAACACAAAAAGACAAAGCAAATGCGCTATCAATCACTTAGCTTTATTGTCGTGCTTATGGCGGTGCTTTTTATCGCCATAGATTCTAGTAAATTTTTGCAAAATGGTATTATGGCAGTGAGTGATAGCATAAAAACCCTCGTGCTAAATGCAAAAGAGGGAATCTCACTTGGCTATCAAAAATACCTAAATCAAGCCTCAAGTATCGAATCATACAAAGCAAAACTACAAGACTACGAAAAACTAAAACTTCAGCTACTTCATACACAATCAGAGCTAGACGCGCTATCGGTGTTTGACACGCAGCATTCTTTTCATAATGACGCTAGTTTCTTGCCTGCGCGGATTTATTCGTATGTGGGTATGGGGGATTATAATCGCGTGTGGATAAATTTTGATGCAAAAGATTATCCAAAAGACAGAATCTTTGGGATAGTGCGGGATAATATGGTGCTAGGAATCGCCCTTATTGACGGGCAAAAGGTGATGGGGTTTTTTAATGGCGATAAAAAAAGCGCGTATAGCGTGCATATCGGTGATGAAAAAGTCCCTGCTATCGTGCATAATTCAGCCCTTAGTAGCAATCGCGTAACGGCGGATTTTATCCCACTATGGCACAAGGTAAAAGTGGGTGATCAAGTGCGAACTAGCGGAATGGACGGGATATTTATCGAGGGGATTTTGGTGGGGGAAGTGAGTGCTGTAAATACGGATTTTGGGTATATCAGCGCAGAGATAAAGCCCTATGCCCAAAGCTCTACGCTAGGGTATGTGTGGCTAGTGGATACAGGTGCTAAGACACAAAGTGTGGAGGAAGCAAATCCATTTTAGTCGCAGTTTTGTTGTCGGGCTAATTTATCAGCGGATTAGCGAGATTGGCGGGGTTTTTGGTTTGCTTAGCGGATTTTGCGTGGGCTTAAGCTAAAGTTTTTTGTAGCCTATTTTTTGGGCTTTGTAGCAATATTTTTATAAAAAACTAAAGAGTAACAATGATTTTTTCTCATCAAAATCAAATCGATGAGGCGTTTTTGTCTAGCGTGCTAGAATGTGTGAAATCTAGTCAAGACAAAGGACAGCTAAAAAACGCGCTATTTAGCCTTGTCCGTGCTATCAGTGCTAAAAAAAATGCTTCTAAGAAAATCCAAAATGCAGATTGTGCGACAAAGACACGAAATAGGGCGGATTTAGAGAGGATATTTGGGCTTTTTGGGGAGATTTTTTGTGCGTTTAGAGAGAAAATCTATGGGATTTTAGAGAGTGGAGATATACTTGATTGTTCATTTTTGTATATTAACTTTATCACGCCACATTTTTTCGTAGAGATTTTTCGTAGAGATTTTGTGGATTTTGGTGCAAATAGCGCAGATTTTGATGATATTGCTTCGTGGGATTTTTTTAGGCATTTTTATGATGATGAGAGATTTTTGGGCTTTGTAAATTTGGCTGATAAAATGCTAGTATCACATACTACAAACACGCTAGATTCTCCAAATGCTAGTCAAACTATCAGTCAAGAAGAGTGGCTAATGCTAGTCGAGCTTGGTAGCATTAGCAGGGTTTTTGCTTTTCCTAGTGAGCAATACAGGGCAAAATCTAACAAAAATGCTATAAAAACTTCAAAAATACAAAAAGGTGCTATCCATACTGCCCCTAGTCAAAAAAACAGGCAAAAAACGCAAAAAAATGCCTCCCAAAACAATGCGTCAAAACGCAATGCTAAAAATTTATGTGAGATAAAAAACGCGTTTGTGTTTTTTAGCGCGTTTGTATCGCTTAGCGATATGCAGTGCGCTCCCGCACAAAAAATCCAGCCTTTTATCTATGAGGCATATAGGCTTTTTGAGCTAGATTTTTCTTTGCTAGAGGAGGCTATTTTTTTGGCGTTTGAAAACGCTGATAACGCGCTAAAACGGCGCAATGTGTGTAATTGGCAACTGCATATTTTTTGGAATGTCGCGCAGTGGTTTAACATAAAAGAATGGTTAAATCTCTATCCTTTGTGGAAAAAGATTTTTTATGAGAGGATAGCAAAATCTAGGGAGATTATGGATTTTATAGAATCTAATAAAAACGACTTGCCACACGATGCAAGACATAGCATAGAGCAGGGCGACACGCGAGCATATTTGCAAGAGCCAAATTTACAGCCATTATATCAGGCGATTGATGAGGTGCTTTATTTGCAGTTGTTTATGTATCATTTTTGTGGAAATAGCTTTATCTCTCAAGAGCAATGGAGGGGATTTAATACCGAAGTTTTAGAAAAATCTACTTCTCTTTATAGGGAGTTTGGAGCAAAATTTTTAGTAAAAAGTAGCAAAATAGATTTTGCAAAATCTAGTCCCAAATCTAGCCTAAAATCCACAAAATCTACCACAAAAACCACCCCAAAATCTAGCAAAAAAGTCATCGGCTTTTTGCGCGATAGATTTGTAGAAAATTCCCCTTTCAAAGTCGAATATAGCCTTATCAAAAATCTTATGGATTTTGCGCAATTTAGGGAAAAATACAGCATAAAAATCTATTGTATGAGCCTCATAGAAAAAAGCGAAAATGACCCGCGAATAATGCAGTTTTTTGCCAGACTAGGCGTAGAAATCATCGATATTGGGCTAGCTTACAATAGGGCAAATTTTTATAATTCACATTTGCAAAAAGCATTTGCCCTGCGCGAACTAATGCTAAGCGACAAAGTAGCGGTGCTAATAAGCCCAAATAATGGCTATGGGATTAGCGATTTTTTGCTTAGCGTGCGGTGTGCGCCTATGCAGGTTTTTTGGACGCACGGCAATTTTGTCTATGATATTGTGGGGATTGATGGGAGGCTTACGCATATTTGCAATGATTTGGCAAAAATCACACACGAGGGAGTGGAGTTTGGCGGGATTCCTGTGAAAATGGATAATGGATTTTATAATCCGCCTGTTTTAGAAGAGGAAATCGCACAGGCTAGGCAAAATATCGCGCATTTGTTAGCACAAAATATGGCTAAAGAATCTAATGCAAAGTCTAGCAAAGAACCTGCTAAACAGGCTACCAAAAAGTCTCTTACGCAATCTGCTATGCAATCTAGCACACAATCCATAACGCAGTTTGGCACTCATTTTGGCACGCGCCACATTTTGCAATTTGACACGAAAACTAGCCCAAACATAAGCGCGGAGTTAGAAGCGGATTTTGCCCATAAAATCTTGCAAGATAAAGTTATTTTGGGCGTTATGGGGAGGCTTACTAAGATTGATTCTATGGCATATTTGGAAGTGATTTGTGAGATATTGCATAGGCGCAAAGAATGTGTGTTTGTGGCGTGTGGCGTGGGAAATGAGGAGCATATAAAAGATAAGATTTTGCAGATAAATCCTAGCGTGTTGCATCGTTTTTGCTTCACGGGGCAGATAGATAGCGCGGTGTATGGGCATATCATCGATGTGTGGCTAGATAGCTTTCCTATGGAGCAGGGGGAGAGCAGAATCGAATATGTGGCAAAGGGCAGGGGGATTGCGCTTAGGTATTTTGAGGGGAGTGAGGGGGAGTTTTTGAGTAGGTTGGAGGGGGAGTTGGATATGCTAAGTGGCGTAGTTGATGAGATTTTGTGTGATGAGAATTTTAGCAATTTGTCTTTGGGCTGGGGCAATTTATCTTTGGGTAATCATTGCATAGATTTGGCAGTTTGCCACGAGGCACGCACGAGCAGTGCGCTAACCTCGTGTCAAACTGCCAAAAACTCCACAAGCACCACCGCAAATACTAGAATTGTGGGGGAAAATGGCGACAAAGATTCTAATATGGCGGAATCGTCATTGGAAGCGAGCGATAGCGAGCGTAGCAATCCACCCTGCAATAAAAACAAAATAACTTGCCACGCAAATGTGGAGGCATTTGTTAGCAATGACAAAAAAAATCCCCCCTCCCTTGCGGAGGGGGTTAGGGGGAGGGTAGAATCCACCTTAGAATCTAGCACAAAAACCAACGCGGAATCGTCATTGGAAACGGATTTGCAAAATCCGCGTGGCAATCTATCATCTTGTCATATTGAGCGAAGCGAAATATCTAAACAAAAAATACAAGGAGATATTTCGGCTTTTTCAAAGCCTCAATATGACAAAAAAAACATTGACAAAACAATAACTTACCACGCCCAACAAGCAAAAATCACAACCAAAAAAATGGATTTTGCAAGCTACAAAAACATAGTTTTATGCTTTAGTCAAAATCGAGCTTTTTGTAAAGAGGAATACCTACAAAAAGCCTTAAAACTGATAGATTCTACTAAGAAAAAAGATAAAAACTTCAAAAATGCTTTGCGCACTCAAAGCCTTATTTTTGAAATGGGCAATGCCATAAAAGAGCGACTAGGGGTTAGGTATTTTATGGATTTTTTAGATTCTCATTCCTGATTCTTTGTTAAAATTTTTCTCTTATAGTTTTGCTATAAAATCTTAGATAAGGAGCAATGATGAAATCATCCTCACAATCAACGCAATTTATGCAATCAACCTCATATTTGCAAAACAAAATCTACAACAATCTAAAGGCATTAAGCCTAGCGGTTATTTTTGCATTTTGTCCCGTAGCAAGCTACACACAAAGCGTGGAAAGTGTTGAAAACGCAGAGTTTGCCCCATATCGCCCTATAAGCGAAGATCCACGCAAAGATGGGCTATATGTCGGGTTTTACTATATTGGGCATAATAAAAGTTTTCGAGGTGTGAAGCCGAGTTTAAGCAAAAAAGATGAAAATTACGCAGATTTTGCCCTTGCGAGTGCTATTGGCGTTGGGTATTATACGAGCTTTTTGGATAAAAAATTGCGTGAGTGGGATAGCACACAAGGTGTATATGGCATAAATTGGGCGGGGGATTTGGTGGATACAAATGTGCCATTTTATATATATGCTCTGTGGGCAGAGGAAAGCGGGGTTATCACTGACAAAGAGAGTAAAAGCCTCTGCTATACGCCCAAAGGCTTTGGCTGTGTGTTTCCCTACACCCCACATATTAAAAATTTCAAAGCCTACGCGCTTCCAAATCTAGATTCTGCTGTGGCGTGGGAGATTGAGAGCAAAAAAGACATTGTTTTCCCTATCGCGCAAACAGGCGAATTTTATCAAGTGATTATCTTTCCTCACTTTATGAGGCTAAAGGATTTTGAGAGTGTGGAGGAGAGCTATGACTACTTACAAGGCGTGCGTGATGAGTGCAGTGAGGGGTGGAGGGCAACGCACGGCGATGGTGTATGCTATGGAGAGCCTATCAATGCTTTTGTGCCAAAAAGCGCGATTAAAAAGATTTTGCCTAGCCACCCGTTAATGCGCCTAGACCCGCAATATGCTGATAAACCTGTGTTTTTCACTCCGCCAACAACATTGCATAAAAGGCATTTAGATGAGCTAAAATCACGGGACAAAAAATAAAATGCGTAAATGGATTTTAGACTTTGTCCACATTGTGTTTAGCGTATCGTTTGTGTGCGCATTTGCACCAAACGCGCTATTTTCCGCAACGCTACCAAAGGCACTTGATTCTAAAAAGAGTATTTTTGTAGATGGATTTATTTTCTATGGTGGGGAAAGCGAATCAATAAATTGTCGCGTGGATACGCCAAATATTAGCGAAGAAGAATTGCGCGAAATGGGAATCCCAAAGGACGCACCACTGCTGTATATGGGCGAAGAGGTGTGCGATCGGATAAAGCAATCATATTTTCTTGCAAATGACACTATCGCGGATAAGTATAATGACAGAGATAAACGCGCCCTTTTGCCAAATCAAGTGCTAAATATCATTGATACAAAGACTAAATGTGATGATAAGCCCTGTATGATGAATGCCACAGGGCGATTTAATCTCGCTGATAGAAATGAGTTTGCCGCGATTGAGCTACTAAACAATGGCAAACTAAAAAATGGCACGCTAGAAAATGACGCAAAATCTAGCCAAAAGCAAAATAATGGCGCGACTTCGCGCACGCTAGGGATTATCTATAAAATCTTTGGTTATGCGGGGTGGCGAGAAGCAAAGAGCGATAATGAGACAAAAATAGTGTCTCTGCCTTTAAGCGCGTTTGAGTCCTACGAGGATAGCAAAGACTCTGAATATTCAAAAGAGGCGCAAAAAATTGGCTATGGCGGATTTTTGGCAAAAGAATCTATGCTAGTAAATACGCGCTCTGTGATAAATTCTTATAGCACAAACCCACAAAATTTTTCCCCTATTTTGCTCCCTAGCGCGTATCTTGGTTTGCGCTTTGCTCGCAATATCACACTTTTTGCTACGCCTGAAGCGGTGCTAAAATCTAGGCTTAATGCTAGTGCGGGCAAAAATGACACAAAAGCGGGTAGCGCGAATAATGCGGATAAAAGCGAAAAATCTAATCCAAAAGATATTATTTTAGATAGCATTTATCATAACGCCAAACGCGCGACTTTGGGCAGGGAGGCATTAGCAAAACAGGGGGTGAGTTTAAGTGCGCCATTGCTTGATAAAGTTTTTGTGCTAGGGCTTGGCTCTGCAAAGTTTGAAAAAATCGCGCAAGTGCTTGTGATTCGCGGGGATAGCGTGTATTTTTGGGGCTATATTGATTTAGGAAGCAAGGAGTTGGCAGATGAGATTTTGGAGTTTTATTGGGATACGCGTTGTGATATTTGCTTACTCCCATTTGAGTATAGAGTGCAGGAGGTAAAAAAGGCTTATAGCTTTATCCCGCGTGAGAATATGCCTCGACAGATTTCGCTAAATGAGCTACGAGAAGTAGTCAAAGTGGAATATCCTGCGCAAGTCAAAGCCGTAGTGGATTTTGAGGCGCAACGCGTGGAGTATGCTAGAAAACCATATATCGATGATAGGGCGGGGGATTCTATAAAGCCTAGCGAGAAAATTACCCGCGATTTGAGCGGATATGTGAGCTATTATCAGCTACCCATTAGCGGTGCGCTTAGCTTGCATTTGGATAAAAAGATGACTAAACAAGCCTTAGAAATGGCAAAAAGTAGAGGGGAGCGGGAGTTAGAGATTGCGCTAGAGGTGGATTTGAAAAAGGGGGATTTGCCGATTACGACACTGCATAAGGCAAGTGATACATATAGCGCGGTGGAGTTTAGATTTGTGAGTGAATCTAAAAAGCAAGAGGATTTAGCAGAATCGACAAATAAAGATTTGCAAAACTCCAACAAAGAAGAGTTGCTTTGCATCGGGGAGGAGCTAGCAAAACACGCATTTGTGCCAATGTATGATGAAAAATGGCAGGTTTTTGGTTTTTTGGATAAAGTGAAGTTTAGAAGCGAGAATATGTCCATAGAAAAGATTTTAGGGCTAAATAATACGGGCAGGGGGGATTATTTCATAGTAAATATCCGCAATAAGCAAGGCGAGGTAATCACTCGCAATGTGCGCATAAGTAAATCCGCGCTTTTGCCTTGCGAGAAATATGACATTGCTTCTAGCCCTGATTATGCAAAGGCGGGCGAGATAATGGCAGAAGTGGCAACGCCAAAAAGGCTTGAAATTTCTAGTGGCGAGTGGATTTTGAAGTTAGGGCAAAATGCTGTGGGCAATGCTAAGCGCGTAGCCTCGCTAAAAGAGGCGATAAAAATGGCAAAATCGTGGGATAGTGATGCGGGGGCGTTAGAAAAGCTAGATATAAAGCGTGGCGATAAGCGCGTGGAGTATGACAGGGGCAAGGGGTATTATCCGCAAAAAATAGCGGTGGATTTTGTGTTTTTGGGGGATTATGAAAATTTCATAAGTATGGTAGAGGGCGCGACTTTGCAAAAGCAAGGCAAAAAAGCTAGCAAAGATTCTAATGTGTTTAAGCAAAAGATTTTAGTGATTTTGCCTTATGGTGCGTTTGTGCTAAGTAATGATGAGGTAGTGTATGTGCGGAGAAATAGGGTTGATTTGTAGGGTATTTAGATTTTGTTTTAGTTGTTTATTTCACTAGCACAGATGTTTGCTATCAGGGATTCTAGCACTTCTACAAACTCATAAAAACTATCAATATCAAGCCTCTCTTGCAGAGAATGTGGGGATAAAATCGTAGGTCCTATGGACGCCATAGTGATATGTTTTAACCCCATTTTGCTAAAACGCTCTTGCAAAATACCGCATTCTAGCCCTGCGTGGATACTTCCCACCGCGCAATGTCGCCATTTATACGCATCGATAATCATTTGCAAAATGGGGTGAATACGCGCTATTTTATTTGTTTTATGCTCGCTAGCGTTTGCCCACGCGCTATATTCGTTGCTGATATTTGGGCTAGCTGTGTGGCGTGGATTTGCTAGCAAGTTTGTTATGGTTTGTGTGGTTTGATTTTTGATTTTTTCTAGTAGGGGGTTGGTATTTGCCCGTGCTTTTAGCGTGAAATGAAGGGCTGGGGGGTTTATGCCGTCATTGCGAGCAAATGGGGACGCATTTGCGTGGCAATTTGTTGTTTTGTCAATGTTTTTTTTGTCATATTGAGGCTTTGAAAAAGCAAAAATATCCCCTTGCAGTTTTTGTTTAGATATTTCGCTTCGCTCAATATGACAAGGTTTTGGATTGCCACGATTTGCCGTTGGCAAGTCTTGCAATGACGATTTGGCGTTGGTTTTTGTGCTAGATTCTAGGCTAGATTCTAATGGGTATTCTAATGGAGTTTCTACCCTCCCCCTAACCCCCTCCGCAAGGGAGGGGGGATTATTGTTTTGACTAAAATCTATGCCACTTTCCCCCACGATTCTAGTATTTTTGCTTTGCTTTGCTTGCAACTCGTTTGGTGTGGTGTGGCTGTGTAAATTTTTTGAAATGTTAGCGGACTTTGTGCAATCCAAAAAATCCAAAATCTGTTTTGCTTGCGTCTCAAAAGATAAATCGCCCTTTATCATTGCAATATTTAGCGAGCTTATTACTTCCGCATTTTCTCCCCTTTCCCACACTCCGTGTCGTAGCTTTAAAATCAGTGTTGATAGCAATTTTTTATCATAACATTTTTGAGGTTTTTGCTTTAAAATCTGTTGATAATCCCCTATATTACGATGATACTTTATCAAAAACCCCGTTTTTAGATTTTGTTTAGATTTTGTCATATCGTTTGGTAGTAGTCCTATGCGCAGAGTGTGTAGATTCTCTTTTTTCACACATAGCCCCGCGTTTTTTAGTGTGTTTTGTAGCGCGTCTATATCGCTGCTAAAGCCCATAAATGCGCTTAGTCCCACAGGTATGGAGTTTGACTTCTCGCCTGCATTTAGGCTATATATTTCGCAAAAAAAGCTAGAAGTAGCCCTCTCTATCTCGCATAGGGTTTGTAGCAGACGCGCAAACTCCACTATGCTAGAGCGAATATTTCTATGAATATCTACCCCGCTATGCCCGCCCTCAAAGCCAAATGATTCTATTTCATAGGGGTAGAAAAGTAGATTTTGCCCTGCCCCGCTTGTTTTTTGAATCTCAAACACACTAAAATCAAACTCCACATCAAATCCCCCCGCACAGCCCGTGATAATCTCGCCAAAAAATTCACTATCCACATTTAGCAAAAAGCGCGATTTTATGGGCAATTCTAGCTCATTTGCTCCACATAGCCCCACTTCCTCATCATTTGTGAAAATCGCTTCGATATGCGGCGCGTATTTTTCCTGCATAAAAAGCCACAAAATGCTAGCTAGCCCCGCACCATTATCTGCGCCAAGCGAGGAATCTTTAGCACGCAAAAACTGCTTATCTACATAAGGCTCTATGCCCTCTCCACTTTGTGCCTTGCCAACGCCTACCATATCATAATGTGCTTGCAAGCAGATTTTGGGAAAATCGTTTTTGACAAGGTGGTTTTTTGGCAAGCGTCCTTTTGGGCTAGATTTTTTAGGTTTTTTACAAACATAGATATTTTTAGCCCTATCAGTGCGGACTTCTAGCCCTAGATTTTTACAAAAAGTGCAAAGATAGTTAAACATTTTCTGTGTGTGGTATGAGCGATGAGGAATCTCACAAAGTTTTTCAAAAATCTGCAATGGAGTAAGCATAGCGCGGGATTTGCTAGATTTTTTGATTTTAGGTTGTTTAGATTTTGGGTTAGATTTGATTTTGGATTGTGGCAAAGTATTTGACAAAGTATTTGGTAGATTGTTTGAAAAAGTCTTGTTTGAAAATATTTGTTGTGTATTGCTATTTTTCATTTTGCCACTTTTTGTAAAATCTATTGCGCAATTAGCGTGTTTATATCCATTTTTCGCTTAGAAAACTCTACAATTTTGCCGTGATAGCGAGCGTAGATTTGGGCTAGGCTGATTTGAGGATTTGCCCCCTTTTTATTGCTACTTGTGCCACTGCCCACGCCACTATCTATGCCACAAATGCCATCAAAATCCTCATAAAATCCCTCATATAGCCCAAATGCACCACCCAAATCCAAATCCATAAACCACCCTTGCAATTCCTCATAGTCTTCTATCTCTATGCCTAGCGCACATAGTAGCTTGTAGCTGTATCTATCTACCACCATTATTTCGCGCCCACACGCGTAGTTTAGGATACTATCGGCACTTTCTTTGCCTATGCCTTTTTGGGAGAGTAGCCACTCTTTGCTTACCTCGCTTCTAAACGCGCTAAAATTGCCAAAATCTGTGATGATAGATTTTGCTAGGGCGATAAGTCGGGCGGATTTTTGTCTAAAAAGTCCGCTTGGGGTTATGTGGGATTCTATGCTAGCGCATTTTGAGAGATTGTATAGGCTCTCTTCGTCATTGTTGTTGCTTAAAATGTGGGCGTTTTTTAGGTTTTTTATCGAGGCTTGCACACCCTCCCACCTGCTATTTTGCACGAGCAATGCCCCGCAAACCACTTCAAAGCTAGGTGCGCCCTCCCACCACCACGCGCTAAATCCGCGTAATAAATCTAGCCTTTTTAGTCGCTCTAGTAGCCATAGGCTATCAATGTCGCTGATATGTATTGTGTTATTCATTGTATTTTCTCTTTAAAATGTGTTTTTAAGATTTTGCTTATTTTGATGAGTGTGATTATATATGAATATTTTGCGCACGATTATAGCATATTTAAAATCCCCAAATACGCTATAATGCGCGTTTATACTTTTTGCTTTGCTAAGCACAAAACTAACACAAACATTAAGGCAAAATATGTTTTTTCACACGAGTAGGGACATTCTTTTTATGCGGCATTGCATAGATTTGGCGTGGAGTGCGCAGACACTCACACTGCCAAACCCCCCCGTAGGCGCGATATTGCTAAATCATAGCTATGAAATCATCTCTAGTGCAATCCACCTAAAAGCAGGCAAGGCACACGCAGAAGTGCTAGCATTGCTATATGGCTATGAGGTGCTAAGCGGGAAAAAAAGCGGGCTAGATAAATGGAGCGATTCACAAGAAATACATAACTTTTTGGCAAAAAATCATAACGGACTTTTTAGGGATAAAATCTTGCTAATTAGCCTTGAGCCTTGCAATCATTATGGCAAAACCCCGCCTTGTGCGGAGCTTATCGCTACGCTAAAACCTGCAAAAGTTATCATAGGATTTTGCGATAAATGGGGTGAATCTAGCAATGGTGCAAAAAAGCTACAACAAGCAGGAGTGGAAGTGGAATTTTTATCGCAAGCGAGTTTGTCGCAGATGGATTTTTGCCACGATGATATTTATGCGCAAATGTTGGATTTGCTTTATCCATTTTTGTGCTTAAAAGAGCGGGGGAGGTTTAATCTTTTTAAATTAGCATTGCGACTAGATGGCGAGTATAAAGATGGGCAAATTTCAGGCGTTGCCTCGCGTAATTTCACGCATAATCAGCGCTGCATAGCACAAAATCTAATCATTTCAGGACGCACCGCTATAAATGATAAACCTCGTCTTGATACGCGCTATGCGGATAGTTTTTACGCGCTAGATTTTAGACAAAATGATTTTGAAACGCTAGATTCTCTTAGGCAAGATATGCCACAAGCCCAACAATCCACACAACGATTTGCGCCACAAATGCCACATTTACAAAGATTGCCAAATATAGAGATTTTAACGCGCAATAAAGAGTCTTTGCTAAGGCATTCAAACACAATCCCGCTTTTTAGCCTGCCAAATCGTAGCGTGGCTATAAAGACTTCGCCAAATGCGCTAAGTCTATCTAGCGGGTTTAATGTAGTTGAGGGGGGATTTTCGCTGTTATGGGCATTGAGAGAAAAAATCGATATGCTACTTTTGCATATTTCTCCTAGCGTGTGGCTAGGCGATTTTTCGCATTTAGAGCAAGAATCTAACCATATCAAACATACCAAAAAAATGCAGGGTGATTTGACAAAAATCTTGTGTCATTTTAGGATTTTGCATAGCGATATGCTAGATGATAGTTTGCAAAATCTATCAAATATATCAAGCAAACTTTTTATACCAAAATCTAGCCATAAACCCCAAAAAATAGGCAAGCAAAATCCAAAAACTTCAAAAATAGATTCTAGGCAAGATTTTGAGAGTCTAGCCAAAAATCCACATAAGATGCAAGATTTGCTTTTGTGGCTAAAGCCTATAAATCTCTAAGGCATTTGGTAGGCAAAAATGGGCAAACACCAAACAAATTTTTTGAGACTATATCAGCCACGCGATGGCTATTTGTATAATAGCGATAGTTTGTTGCTGATTGATTTTGCAAGGGGGTTTTTAGCCCCTCATACCCTGCCTAGCACTCACCCCCTCCACAAGAAGCAAAAATCAAAAATGATAAATCTAGTGGATATTGGCGCGGGCTGTGGCATCATCGGGCTACTTTGCGCAAAACATTTTGGCGTGCGCTCCCATCTCATAGAAATCAATAAATATATGGCGACGCTTGCGTATATCAATGCTAGGACAAATGGCGATTGTTTGCGAGAACATAGCTCGTATTTAGCGCAACACAATGCACAAAAACCGCTTAAAAATTTAGGAAAGGATTTTAGACAAGATTTTGCGTTAGGTTTGGCACAGGATTTTGCGCAAAATCTAGTTGGAAAGTGTGGAAGTGAGTTTGAGGGGAAATGTGAGGGCAAGATTGAAAGTAAGTTTGAAAGTGGGCTTAAAGCCCCATTTAAAACAACTTTTGAAGCCTCTTTTGAAAAGCATTTTAAAACAGATTTTGAACAATCATTTGAAGCATACGCAAAATCCCAAAATCCGACTTTTTGCCTAAAAAATGCTGATAAACCCCCTTTGGCTCGTGTGTATCATATTGATTTTTTAGATTCTAGTTTGTTAGAGATTTTATCCCAAAATCTATCTAAAAACCACCATATTGAAAAACCGCAAAAAACCTCCAAAATCCACACAAAAAATCTATCAAACACCGCAAATCTCACAAGTAGCGTAAAAAATGCCACAACAAATTTCACAAATGCCACAAAAAAAGCAGATTTTTGCATTAGCAATCCCCCATTTTACCCCGATGGTGCGCTCCGCTCTAGCAACCCACATTTAGTAGAATCCCGCTACGCCACTTCTATGCCCCTAGAGCAGTGGATACCTCAAGCAAGGCGGATTTTAGCCCAAAGAGGCGGGCTTATATTTTGCTACCACCCTAGCGAGCTATCTCGTGTTTTTGCCGTGCTTAAGGACAATAAATTTACCCCTGAAGTGTTGCGACTTGTCTATCCGCTGCAAGAGAGGGAGGCTACTTTGGCATTGATTTTTGCGAGGCTAGATTCTAGGGCAGTCTTAAAGGTGCTTCCCCCGCTTTTTACGCATATTTCAAATGGCACAAATTATGCAAGGCAGGATAATTTCACCCCTGAAGTCGCTAATATCTACGCCACCTATCGCACCCATAGCATCAAAATCCACACAAGCGATATAGAATGGCTAGATTTATGATATGCAATGTCGCAATGAGTTGATTTGCCTAAAAGTAATGGATAATAAGAGCATAAAATGGGCTATCATAGTATTTTTGGATTTGAAAAAACGCTGTTTTTGCGTGCTTTTTACGCTTTTTGTGGTGTTTTTGGGGTGGCTATTTTATTTATTAAGGAGGCTACATTATGGAGCATATTAGCGATTTGTTTATGGATTTTGTAAGCAGTTTTAGCGGGTTTTTATACACTTATTGGCTCGTGTTTGCGTTACTACTTTGTGGGGCGTATCTTACCATTCGCACGCGTTTTATTCAGTTGCGATTTTTGCGCGATGTGTTTGCCGTGCTAAAAGAGAGGAGCGAGAAAGAGCATATTTCGCCATTTGGTGCGCTGATGATTTCGACTGCTTCACGCGTGGGCATAGGTAATATCGTGGGCGTATCCGTTGCTATCGCTAGCGGGGGAAGTGGCGCGCTATTTTGGATGTGGGTTAGCGCGATTGTAGGCGGGGCAAGCGCGTTTGTAGAATCCACCCTCGCGCAAGTGTATAAACGAAAAGTCGGCACACACCGCTACAAAGGCGGTCCTGCCTACTACATAGAATCTGCGCTAAATTCTAGAAAACTTGGCATTATCTTTGCGATTTCGCTCATATTTTGCTTTGCGCTTGGGTTTAATGCCCTGCAGGCTTTCACGCTGACTTCGTCATTTGAGATTTTTGTGGGCAAAGAAGTGTTTGAAAACTCCCCGCTAACGATTTTTGTCGGGCTAATTTTAGCGATTTTGGTGAGTTTCTTTTTCTTTGGCGATGACAAAAAATCCGCGCTCATTTCCTCCATACTCGTGCCGATAATGGCGTTTGGCTACTTTGCTGTGGCACTCGTAGTTGTGGGGCTAAATGTGGATAAAATCCCGCTCATTTTCTCTAGCGTGCTAAAAGAGGCGTTTGATTTTAGCGCGATATTTGGGGGATTTGCAGGGAGTGCGATAGTCATAGGGATTAAGCGCGGGCTTTACTCAAACGAAGCGGGTATGGGCTCTGCGCCAAATGCCGCTGCGAGCGCGCACACTAGCCACCCTGCTAAGCAAGGAATGGTGCAAACGCTATCTGTTTTTATCGACACGATTATCATCTGCTCGGCAAGCGCGTTTATGGTGCTTTGCTCTACCGTGGATACAAGTGGATTAAGCGGAATGGCAGTGATGCAAGCGGTGATGAGGGGGCATTTTGGCGATTTTGGGCTTATCTTTGTAAGCGTGGCAATCGTGCTTTTTGCCTTTACTTCGCTTATTGGGAATTATTTTTATGCGGAGGCAAATTTTAAATTTATCACAGAGCATACAGTCGCTTTGCAAATCTTTAGGTTTTTTGCTGTGGTGATGGTGTTTGTCGGGGCGCAGTTAAATTTGGCTTTGGCGTGGGATTTGGCAGATATTTTTATGGGGCTAATGGCGAGCATAAATATTGTCGTAATTTTGATTCTAAGCAATATCGCTGTGCGGGTTTTACGCGATTATGAAGCGCAAAAAAAGGCGGGCAAAAATCCTGTATTTAGCGCACGCAGCGTGGGAATCAATAATACGGAGTGCTGGAAATAAACAAGTGCTTTTAAATGCTTAATGCGTAAAAGAGATTTTTAGAGAGGTTTCAAAAAAATATAGATTTTACTCCCATTTTTTGTGGCGTTAATTTTGTTTGTCCCCTCTCTTTGCCCATTCCTAAGTTGTTGAGTTTTGTTAAGATTGCTTAAGATTTTGGCTTTGCTAAAAATTTTTGGCTAGATTTTTATAAATTTTGCTAAATCTTGCCCGCAGAGCCTAGCACTTCCATTCGCTCGGCGATTACCGCGCTCATCGCCTCCATAGCGGGCGTGAAAAACTTGCGCAAATCAAACTGCGTAGGGTCGTCATTTGCCACTTTTCGCACTTGTGCCATAAAGGCTATGCGCAAATCCGTGTCGGTATTTACTTTGTTGATACCGCCTTTTACCGCTTCTTTTAAAAAGTCAAATGGCACGCCTTTGCTGCCTTTTAAATCCCCGCCTGTGGAGAGAAAAGACTCGCGCACATACTCTGGTATCGCGCTTGCGCCGTGCAAGACTAGCGGGATATTGGTGCGCTTTTTGACTTCTTGGAGGCGGGCAAAATCTAGCTTTGGCTCGCCTTTAAACTTAAACGCGCCGTGGCTTGTGCCAATGGCTGGGGCTAGAAAATCTACCTTGCTTTTGGCGACAAATTCTTCTGCTTCTGTGGGATTGACTAGCACGGCGTCTGCTTCGCTAACTGAAATATTATCCTCGATACCTTGTAGTCGCCCTAGCTCGGCTTCTACACTCACGCCTTTGCTATGGGCATAGTCTACAACCTGCGTGGTGAGGGCGAGATTTTCACTAAACTCGTGGTGAGAGGCATCAATCATCACGGAGGTAAATCCCGCGTCAATGGCCTTTTTGCACGATTCAAAACTCGTGCCGTGGTCTAGGTGGAGTGCCACAGGGATATGGCTATATCGGCTTGCCATCGTGCGTGCGAGATTTACCACCATATCGATGCCGAGATATTTTATCGCGCCCTCGCTTGCTTGGATAATGAGCGGGGATTTTGCTTTGTCAGCGGCTAAGAATATCGCATTTAGCATTTCAAAATTGACAAAATTAAACGCGCCCACGCCATAGCCTTCTTTATGGGCTTTTTGGAGGATTTCATTTCCTGTAACTAGCATTGGATTCTCCTTTTTGGATTTTATGTTTGAGTATGGATTTTGGGCAATCTTGTAAGGATTTTGCTATCAAATACTGCCCAAAGCCAAAATAAAACCTTAAGTGTAGCTAAAATCTTTTAATACGCAAAAATCCTTTTTTATATTTGTTTTGTGGATTTTATAAAAATGATTTTTAAGTAAATTTTAAGTTAGGGGGGGGGTAGAATACAAATACATTTTTTGCTTAAACAAAACTAAAAAAAACAAAATCACTATCTCAAAGGACACTACTTATGGAATCTCAAAATCCAAAACTACAAAAACTACTAAAAACCATAGACAGAAATGACAAAGGGCAGTTTGTGCCTAATAATCAGCAGATAAAAGAGCTTGTGCGCTATGATGAAGTGAAGTTGGGCGGGATTGACACTAGCAAGGTTACAAGTTTTAGAGAGTTGTTTAAAAGCTCTAGTAGAGTAGATTTTAGCGGGATTTCTTCGTGGGATACGAGCAGGGTAACGACATTTATGAGCTGCTTTGAGGGGGCAGAGAGTTTCAATGAAAATATAAACGATTGGAATGTCAGCAATGCTACGAACTTTATGCAAATGTTTTATGGCGCAAAATTTTTTAATCAGCCGCTTGATAAATGGGATACAGCCAAAGCGACAAATACGATTAGAATGTTTCTTATGGCGGTGGAATTTAACCAACCCATACAATCTTGGAATATGTCAAATGTCATTTGGGCTTGGGAAATGTTTGCAGGGGCGGAGAAATTTAATCAGCCTTTGAATGATTGGGATATGTCTAGCGTGCAAAAAATCCAAAAAATGTTTTTGCGCGCTAAGGACTTTAACCAACCGCTAGATAAGTGGAATATCAGCAATGTAGTGGATATGCAGGGGGTTTTTAGCGGGGCAGAATCGTTTAATCAAGATTTAAGCGAATGGGGGACAAAGCTAGGGAAAGTCAAAAGTATGGCAAGAATGTTTGCCGATACGAAGTCGCTAGATATAAACTTTTTGCAAGATTGGCAAATACCAGCGGATTGCTATACTGATAATATTATCAAAGGTAGTAAATTACAGCTTGAAATCACGCAAATTAGCGATAGTGGTGCAGAGATCGAAAAAGAAACTTTGCAAGATTCAAGCCAAAATGCGATAGATTCGGTCAAACAAGCCTATCAACTTGCCTCCGACATAAAGGAATTTAGAATCTATCAAATTGTCAAAAATGATAAAAATCTCATTGACAAAGATTACAAAAACGCGCTAGATTCGTTTGTAAATCCGCAAGAATGGCAAAAATGCGATAGAAAAGAGCTTTATAGTTGGCTACCAAAAAATATTCGACAATCTTTTGAAATCTATCTATCTAAAAAGCAAGGCGATAGATATTGCAAGGCAGATGAGAGCAAATGGGATTTTATCTGCTATAAAGTTTTTGATTATATCTTTGTGATAGAAGTGGGCGATAAGGAAAATATCCTTAATATCTCGCAAAATGCACTAAAAAAGCACGATAAACGAACACTGACAATAAAGCAAGAGCCTTTTGATGATGACGATGAAGATTATGATTTTGGGGAGCGCAAGATTCACTACCAAAGCAATTCTTTGCATATTAGTTTGGAGGATAGCAATGAAATGTATATCTACAATGGCAACACAAACAAAGATACGCAAAATAGCAATCGAATCCTAAATATCATCGGTGCTTTGATACTTGCAAAGGCTTATGAATCAAAAATGTATGATTTTAACAAAATGGCACGAAGCACAAAAGGGGCGAATCTAATGCAATGTCATAAAGAGATTTGCGCTTTTGATTTGAAATTTTACCAAGATACGCCTGTGCTGGTTTATAATTCTGCTTTGGTGGAATTTTGGGAAAAACTCTCAAAGCGATATAAGATAAATGATAAGCATAAGGAATTGCAAGAGACGATTACGCGAATCGCACAGCTTGTGAGTGATGAGATAAGGGAGAGGGAGAATAAAACAAGAGAAGCGGAAAATAAAAGATTCACTTGGGCTATGTTTATAATCGGTGTTTTGTCCGCGCTTGGTGCGATTCTAGCGGCTGTGCCTGTGATACAAAGTATGATATGAAAATAGGGCGATTTAAGTATATAACAACATAAGGGGCTAAGATGCAAAACCAACAAAACAAATGGGGCAAAAATCAGGGCAGAAGCTCAACACAGCAAACAAGCAAAACAAGCAAAACGAACAAAATACAAATCCCAACACCAATCCAAGAGGAGCTAGAATCTTATCTTAAGGCGTTTCAAACAGATTTTACTATGAGGCATTATCTAGCCCAAGAATCCGCGCTAAAGAAGCTATTTAAGGCTTATCATAACAATACTAACTTAGATGAGATTATCATCAAAGTCGCTACGCTAAATAGCCTTTATGGCACAAATATCTTTAATATTTTTGCGGTGGCAGAGCATATTAGCCACATTAAACACATTGATGAGAGGCTAAAAAGTGGCGATGAAAAGTTGGTTAGCGAAATTGCCAAAAGTGGCTTAAAAAATAAAAACGGGAAAGAAATCATTTTTTATTCTTTTGCTACGAAATTTTGCTCCTTTCACAATAGCGAAAAATACGCTATTTATGATAGCTTTGTGGCAAAGGTTTTAACGCATTTTAAGCAAGATTTTAAGCAAACATTTAACCAAAACGATTTAAGGGATTATGGGAAGTTTATGGAGATTTTGTGTGCTTTTCAAAGACATTATAAACTAAGTGCAACTCTTAGGGATTTGGATTTGTATCTGTGGCAACTTGGCAAAAAGCATTTTAAAAGCAATCAAAATAATGTCGCTAAGTAGTTGCAAACTAAGCGTAGCGCAAAAATATTAGCACAAAATATCATTTTCAAATTTTGCACCACATTATCATTTTTATACTACAATTTGCGCGCTAGAATCAGGGTTAAGATTTTTTGCTTTTTAGGCTTTTATTGTGGCTTTTAGTTGCCGCGCTTTGCGTGATAAAAGGCATTTATAAATCCATAAAATCTAACGATTCTACGCAATCAATAAATCAACATAAAGGACATAAAATGGCTAAGAAAACTTCTATTAGCATTATTGGTGGCTCTATCGCGGGGCTTACTTCCGCGCTTATTTTTGCGAGTGCAAAATCTGCGGACAAAGATTTTGAGATAACCATCATCGATGAGGGCAAGGCTGACTTAAATGCTGCTGCGATTTATAACGCCCCTCTTTTTCCGCAAGGTGCGAAGGCTAGTGAGATTTACTCACAGCTAAAATCCCAAATCGCCTCAATGCTTGAGGTGCGCTATATCACGGGCAAAGCTACGGAGGTAAGCGGGCAAAAAGGTGAATTTACCACAAGCGGAGAGGGATTTAGCCCTATTGCAAGCGAATATGTGATTTTTGCCACAGGGGCTAGCGCGTTTGAAATCGCAGGATTTACAGAATTTGTGCGCCCACATAGCCTTATCCCTCGCCCAAACAAAGTCCGCTTAGAGTGGAGCGGTAGGCAGGAGCTAAAAGCGGGCGCGTATGTCGCTGGAATCGCTTCTGGGGTTACTTCTATGGTAACGACTGCTATGGGTTCTGCTAGTGAGGCGGCGTGTGCTATACTTAGCGATATAGCGGGCGAAGTAGCCTACCACCACGATACGCCTACTTCAAGGAAGTAGCAAACAGCACAAAACACAATCAAACACAAGCAAACTCAAAAAGCGCAAACACGGCAACAAAGCACAAAAAACGCGAAAATAATGACTAGATTTTGCTAGATTTCGCGCTTTTTTGTGGTTTAGATTTTTGCTAGATTTTGGGTTTTGTGAAAAATCCGCTAGCAAAATCTAGCCATAACTAATCTGCCTATAAAACTACAAAATATGCTACAATATGCCTTTTGCAAACTTAAAATCTACATTCTAAATCACATACAAATAATACCAAATCAAAAAAGCATCTTAAGGAGATATGATGATAAAAGGCGCGATGAGTGCGCTTATCACGCCGTTTAAAGACGGCAAGGTAGATGAAGCGACATTTATGAGCTTGCTAAGAAGACAAATCCGCTGTGGAATGGATGCGTGCGTGCCTGTGGGGACTACGGGGGAATCTGCCACGCTAAGCCATAGCGAGCATAAGCAGTGTATAGAAATGGCAGTAAGCGTGTGTAAGGGAAGCAAGACAAAAGTCCTAGCAGGAGCGGGGAGCAATGCTACAAGTGAAGCTATCGAGCTAGCGAGATTTGCCCAACAATGTGGAGCAGATGGGATTTTGTGCGTGTCGCCTTACTACAACAAACCAAGCCAAGAGGGGCTTTATCAGCATTATAAAGCCGTAGCGCAATCAGTGGAAATCCCGCTTGTGCTGTATAATGTCCCATCGCGCACAGGTGTAAATATCGAAGTAAGCACGGCTATAAGGCTATTTGACAATATAAAAAATATCGTAGCAATCAAAGAAGCAAGCGGGCAAATGGAGAGGATAATAAAGCTAAATACTCACGCACAAGGGCTAGCGATATTTAGTGGCGAAGATGCGATAAACTACCCCATACTAGCAAATGGCGGGCAGGGCGTGATAAGCGTAACGGGGAATCTACTGCCCGATAAAATCGCTAATCTTACTCACTGCGCATTAGAGGGCAAAATATTGGAATCTAAAGCGATAAATAATGAACTTTATGATATAAATTCGGTATTATTTTGTGAAAGCAATCCTATACCTATCAAAGCGGCAATGTTTTTAAGCGGGCTTATCCCAACGCTAGAGTATCGACTGCCTTTGGTCGCTCCTAGCGTGGAAAATATGCGTTTGATTGAGCAAGTTTTACAACAATACGAGGTGTGCAAATGAATGTGGATTCTAATAAAAATAATGCTTGTTGTGGGGGAGAGTCTATGGCAAATAAAAATAGCCAAACAAATACTCAAATGAAAGGCAAGACGCTTGTGATAAGCGGAGCGACAAGAGGCATAGGCAAGGCGATTTTGTATAAATTTGCTCAAAATGGCGTAAATGTGGCGTTCACTTACAATAAAAACGAAGAAGAAGCGAGCAAAATCGCCCAAGATGTAGAATCAAAATACGGCATAAAAGCACGATTTTACCCGCTAAATGTGCTAGAGCCCGAGCAATATGTCGAGCTTTTTAGCAAGATTGATGCAGATTTTGCACGCGTGGATTTTTTCATCTCCAATGCGATTATCTATGGCAAAAGCGTGGCTGGGGGATTTGGTCCGTTTATGAGACTTCGCCCACGAGGGCTAAATAATATCTACACCGCCACCGTGCTAGCGTTTGTCGTGGGTGCGCAAGAGGCGGCAAAGCGAATGAAAGAAGTCGGTGGCGGGGCTATCGTCTCACTAAGCTCCACAGGAAATCTCGTGTATATGCCAAACTACGCAGGGCATGGCAACTCTAAAAACGCCGTAGAAACAATGGTGAAATACGCCGCAGCAGAGCTAGGCGAATGGGGAATCCGCGTAAATGCAGTCAGCGGAGGTCCTATCGACACGGACGCATTGCGGGCATTCCCAGACTATGCGGAGGTGAGGGCAAAAGTGGAGGAGCAATCCCCGCTAAACCGAATGGGAACGCCTCAAGATTTGGCAGGGGCAGCGTATTTCCTCTGTGATAATGCACAAAGTGCGTGGCTTACAGGGCAGACAATCGTAATCGATGGTGGGACGACATTTAAGTAAAATCTAGTGTAGAATTTGTTAGTGATTTAGTTAGATTTTGGATTTTGTCCGCACCATTAGATGAAAAGAAAGAAAAATTAAACGGAATTTAGGCGTTGGTAGAATTATTGTGTAACAACACTACTTGCACTCATAGCCTTTGTAGCTACGAAATATGACAAAACTCATTTTGCTTTATCTAAGCTTGTCTTAATTGTATTTTTTATGCCAGCTATAATCTTAATTGCCATAAAAATAAACAAACTAATTGATGAGATTGGGAGGTTGGAAATTGTGGCTGGGGGCGTGCTTTTGCTTGCATTTATTGGATTTTTTGAGGCTTGTCATATTTTTGTGTTTATGGATTAGTTTTTTACTTGCTTTTGCTTTTTGCATATTTTACTTCTTGTGGCTTTTTATCAGTTGTTACGAAATCTTACATAAAATCTAAAAATTTTTATAATTTAAGCAGTTTATAAGAGAGATATAAATAATATTTTGTATCATTTTTTGTTTTTCTCAAAAACACAGCATTTTTGGGAAAATTTGGGATTTTTTATCGCGTAAGCATTGCCCAAAATCACACAAAACATACATAATATAAGAGGACAAAATGCCTATAAAATCTCTAAACTTCAAACATTCCAAACAGCCCAAACATTTTAACGACACCAAACAATCAAACGCCCAAAAAGACAAAACAATACATTTGCTAAACAACCTAAAATCTAGCCCCCAAATCCACGCAAAATCTAATACAAAATCCACCCCAAAATCTCGTGTCTATATTCTAAGTCTTTGCATATTGCTAGGCTATATTTTTTGTGGCGTGGTGGCTATGACACTTGGCGATAGTGATGAGGTATGGGGGGTTGGCAGGCTTTGTGCGAGCATATTTGATATAGGAGCGGGGATAGATTTTGACTCTTTTTTTGCGACAAATGGCAATGAAAATGCAAGCGTATTTGATTCTAGTTTGCTTACAAGCGATTCTAGGATTTTGTGGGAGGTGCGCCTCCCTA
Organism: Helicobacter sp. T3_23-1059; assembly: GCF_053654515.1. Classification (NCBI taxonomy): domain Bacteria; kingdom Pseudomonadati; phylum Campylobacterota; class Epsilonproteobacteria; order Campylobacterales; family Helicobacteraceae; genus Helicobacter; species Helicobacter sp. T3_23-1059. Next base: position 115,703 of record NZ_JBSIUV010000002.1, read on the forward strand.
GAATCTTAATGGCGATTTTGGTGGGCGCATTGCTCGCCTCTTCTGGTGCGGTTACGCAAAGTATCTTTGCAAACCCCATCGCAGATCCATATATCATAGGCATCGCCTCTGCGGCGACTTTTGGCGCGGTGCTAGCGCATTTTATCGGGCTAGATGATGTGTATTATGGTGTGGTTGGGTTTGTGTGCTGTGCGGGATTTTCGCTAGTGATATTTGCCCTCCAAAAGCGTGCAAATATCACTATGCTACTTATCATAGGCATTGCGATTAGCTCGTTTTTGGGTGCGCTTAGCTCGCTATTTATGTATATCATAGGGGAGTCAAGTTTTAAAATCGTTACTTGGCTTATGGGATATTTGGGACTAAGCGCGTGGTATAAAGTGTGGATTTTAAGCGCGGTGTTAGTAGGCACGCTAGGGTATTTTTATGCCCATCGAAATGGACTAAACATAATCCTAAGTGGCGATGAGGAGGCAAAAAATCTAGGCGTAGATGCACCCAAACTAAAACAAAATCTGCTTATCGCCTCTAGCGTGGCGGTTAGCTTTGGGGTGGCTTTTTGTGGGCTTATCGGCTTTGTGGGGCTTATTATCCCGCATATTATTCGGCTTGGGCTAAAGGATTATAACAACGCCCTTGTCCTCCCCCTTTGCACGGCGTTAGGTGGGCTATTTTTGCTATTTTGTGATAGTATCGCTAGGAGTGTGCAATCGTTTGAGATTCCCATAGGAATCATTACGGCGTTTTTTGGTGCGCCTGTGTTTTTGTATCTGGCGTTAAAATCTAGGCGATTTTAGTTGTTTTAAGATTTTTTGGCAACTAGATTTTGAGCGATTGTTTATGTGGCACATAAAGTGGCAAATAAAAGGAATAAAATGGAATCTATCAGCATAAAAAATTTGCATTTTGGCTATGACAAAAAATCGATGATTTTAAATGATATTAGCCTTAGCGTGAGGGAGGGCGAGTTTGTGGGGATTTTGGGTGCAAATGGCTCTGGCAAAAGCACGCTTATCAAAAACATACTAGGCTTTCTCTCTCCACAAAAAGGACAGATAAACATACTAGGCAAACCTATCAGAGACTATGATATAAAATCCCTAGCTTCTCTTATGGGCTTTGTCCCGCAAAAATCCGCCATAAATGCGCCATTATTGGTGCGGGATTTTTTGCTTATGGGGAGGTATAGTGGGCTAGGGGCGTTTGGTGATTATGGTAGTGGCGATAGGGCGGAGGTAGAGAGCGTGGCTAGGGATTTAGATATTTATGAGTTTTTGGGGCGAGATGTGCTAAGCCTTAGCGGTGGGGAGTTTCAGCGGGTGCTTCTTGGGAGGGCGTTGCTAAAAAATCCTAAGATTTTATTGCTAGATGAGCCTACAAGTGCGCTAGATATGAGCTATGCGCTAGAGTTACTAAGGCTATGTGAGGGGCTTTTGGGCAGGGGGATTGCTATCGTGGCGGTGCTACACGATTTGCATTTAGCCGCGCTTTTTTGCACGCGACTTATTTTGCTAAAAGATGGGGCAATCTATGCGCAAGGTAGCCCAAAGGAGCTTTTTAATCCTACGATTTTAGAGGCGGTTTATGGATTAGCTTGCAAGGTGGTATATGATGATGGGATACCCTTTGTGCTACCGATAAAATCGCTTAAGTAAAATCGCCTTTTTATCAAAGAGACTTTGTCAAATCCATCTCTTTGCAAAATCCTAAAATCCAAAAAAACCATAAAAGGAGAATCTAACAATGTGTAATCAAACTCTAAATGTGCTAAATGCAACAAATACGCAAGAATCAATGCTTATAAAATCCCAACGCGTTAGGCAAAAACTTGCCCAAAATCTTAGCCAAACTAGCGGGCGTAGAAATAGCGGGCGTAATGCTTTGATAAAGATTTTGACAATGGCATTGCTTAGCGTGCAGATTTTGTGCGTGCAAGCGTTTGCTTTGGGAGGAGATAAAGGCTTGCAATCATCATCTAGCCAAACTCAAAAGACTCAAAAAACTACACAAACTAGCCAAACGCCACAAAGCCCACAAATTACCCAAAATCTGCCATCCCTAACAGAAAAAGAACAACGGCTAATCGTGCTAGACCCCGCAAGTATCGAAATCATCTACCTACTTGGAAAGGGTGAGTCTATAAAAGCAATCGCTTCAATGCAGCACTCACATATCTACCCACAAGAGCAAACCTCTAAGCTAGCAAGCGTGGGGAGTTTTTCTAACCCTTCGGTAGAAAAGATTTTATCGCTAAAACCTAATCTTGTGATATTAAGCCTTTATTCGCTAGGGCTACAAGAGAGGCTAGAAAATCTAGGGATAAAAACCGCGTATTTAGAAGCAAATAGGCTAGAAGATATGTATGAAAATATCGCAAAACTCGCTAGCTTGCTAGGCGTGGAGCAAAGGGGCGCAGAACTTATACTTAAGACAAAGCAAGAGATAGAATCTTTGCGCAAAGAGGCTAGTTTTAAGGGCAAAAGCGCGGTATTTTTGTATAGCAGCAATCCTTTAATGGCGTTTAATGATAACTCCGTGATTGCGGATATTTTGCGCGTGCTAGGGCTAGAAAATAAAACCATTTCTACAAATGTCGCTCGCCCCATACTCTCAAATGAGTTTTTGCTAAAGGCAAACCCTGATATGCTAATACTCGGTGTGCAAGCAAATGATATATCCGCTCTAATCGCCCAAAATCCCGCGCTAAAAAACCTCAAAGCCTATAAAAATGGCGCGATTTTGACTTACCCAAAGGCGCATCGATTGCTACGCGTAAGCCCTACGATAGTCGATGGAATCAAAGAGCTAAAATCTATGCTAGAGCAGGGGACAAAATAGCATTTTAATGGCAGGATTTTTGTTGGATATTGCAAAATCTGTAAAATCATAGTGAGGCATATTTGTGGGATTTTGTGCTTTTTTGTCTTGTTTGAGCGTGGCTTGTGCTACTCGTGGTAATTTATGTCGTTTTTGTCATTGCGAGCGGATTTGTCAAAATCCGCGTGGCAATCCACAATCAAAAAACCATAAAACCACAAAAAAGCGTTATTTTGGAAGTTTAGATTTATAGATTGCTACGAATCAAAGATACACGCAGATTCTCGCAACGACAAATTATCTTTGTCATACTGAGGCTAAAAGCCGAAGTATCTCAATCAAAGAACACAAACAGAGATATTTCGCTTGCGCTCAATATGACAATTAAGAGAGATATTTTAGTTTCTTACAAAGCTTCAATATGACAACCAATCGCGTCATAAAACCCCGCAAAAGTAGCATAAAGTAACATTTCATTTGTATTTTTGCACAAAAATCGTCAAAATTTGCCCAAATGGAAAATCCGTTTTTTTTTTTTTTTTGTAGTATAAAAACGCTTTGTCAATTTCAGTCTATTTTTGGGATTTGCAGTATGTCGGGTATGTGTCAAATCCATAAAAGATAGATTTTACAAATGCGATAAAGCATATTTTTTACAAGGAGTTTGAAATGTCAAACAAGTCTCTTAAAAAAGGGAAAACCCTCTCACTCTCTTGCGCACTTTGCGCCTCTCTTTTTAGCTCTGCGTTTGCAGAAATCAACCTCTACAACAACGAGGAAAAAGCCATAAAGGTAAATATGTATGGCGCGCTTATGGGCTACACAGGCGGTGGCGGTAGCACTACCCAAAAGCTAGGCAGAGCAGATAGAAACACCCAATATATCGCTGGAATCCAAGTAAATTCTCGTATCGGCATTGACACGCATTTTGATAAATTTATGCTAAAGCTAGAAGTGGGCGCACAAGAGCCATCGATGACAACGGGTGCGACTACATATATGCCCGGGATTCGTAAATTCTTTGGGCAGTATGACTTTGGCAAAGGTGGTAAGCTACTTTTTGGGCGAAATGACTCGCCAACGGTAGAAGGTGGGTTTAACACGGACTTTTTACACCAAGATACAGGTAGCACTGGCTTTGGCTCTGTCATCACGGGCAATCGCGACACGCAACTATCTTATAGCAACGCAGGCGTTACCATAGCGTTAATTCAAGATCATTATGTCATAAGAGAAGTCCCAAGAGTTGCGATTTCTTATCAGTTTAGAAACAAAGGCTCGATTGCGAATTTTAAAGTCGGTGCGACTTATAAATATTA